>CALMEC010000172.1 GCA_937862675.1 uncultured Actinomycetes bacterium | reverse complement strand
CACCTCTCGTACATCGGGGACGCCGCCATCGGGGCGAAGACGAACATCGGTGCCGGCAACATCACCGCGAACTACGACGGATTCCGCAAACACCGGACGATCATCGGCGCGGGCGTGAAGACCGGGTCGGACTGCGTCCTTGTCGCACCCGTTAGAATCGGTGACGAAGCCATGACTGCGGCCGGATCGATCATCACCCACGACGTTCCGGCGGGAGCGCTGGGCGTCGCCCGGGCACGTCAGGAGATCCGCGAGGGCTTCACGAAACGGGCTGAGGCGAAGGCCCGCGCGGCGGCAAAAGCGACGGGCACCAAGGGGGCGCGGTGACAACCGAGGCGGCGGAACGAGTCGACACCCACGTCGAGCGCGAGTACGCGCGGCGGATGATGGTCTTCGCGGGGCGCTCCAGCCTCGCGCTCGGCCAGGACATCGCCGACCGGCTGGGGCTCGATCCGGGCGAGGTCCTGCTCAAGTCGTTCGCCAACGGCGAGATCTACGCCCGGTTCGGCGAGAGCGTCCGTGGCGCCGACGTCTTCCTCATCCAGTCCACGTGCAGCATCGCCAACGGGCACGTCCAGTCCTGCAACGACAGCCTCGTCGAGCTGCTCATCATGGTCAACGCCGCCAAGCTCGCCAGCGCGCGCCGCATCACCGCGGTCCTTCCCTGGTACGGCTACTCCCGGCAGGACAAGAAGTCGGCGCCGCGTGAGCCCATCACCGCCAAGATGATCGCCGACATGCTGCAGACCGTCGGCGTCGACCGCGTGCTCACCATGGACCTCCACGCGGGCCAGGTGCAGGGGTTCTTCAACATCCCGGTCGACCACATGACGGCGGTGCCGATCCTGGTCCAGTACTTCCGGGACGCACCCGAGCTGCGCGACCGGCCGATCGTCGTCGTGTCCCCGGATGCGGGACGCGCGAAGCTCGCCACGCACTTCGCCGAGAAGCTCGGAGCCCAGGTCGCGGTGCTCACGAAGCAGCGCCCGGAGCACAGCCAGGTCGAGATGACCATGCTCATCGGTGACGTGGTCGGCAAGACGGCCATCATGATCGACGACATGATCGACACGGCCGGCACCCTCGTGGAGGGCGCCAAGAAGGTCCGCGAGATGGGCGCCACCGAGGTGTACTGCGCCGCCACGCACGGCCTGTTCTCCGACCCCGCGTTCGAACGCCTCGCGAAGTGCGACGACATCAAGCGCATCGTCGTCACCGACACGGTGCCGCTCCGTTCGGGGGCGCCGTCGCTCATCACGCAGCTCCCGTCCGGTCAGGTCCTCGCCGACTGCATCCGGAACGTCTTCAACGACGAGTCGGTGTCGGAGGTCTTCGAGGGGGACAACCAGCTGTTCTAACGGGCCGCGGCCCGCGCGGCCGCCGCTCCCGCCGGGCGGCGGTGGACGGCGGGGAGCGAGCCGACGGTCAAATGCGTCCGCCGATCCGCTAGGATGCGCGGTCGCGAATCAGATTCCAGGAGCAACGCAGAATGTCGTCCGACCACGTCTCACTCACCGCATCACCGCGAACCGAGTTCGGTTCCGCCGTCACCCGGCGGTTGCGAAAGACCGGACAGGTGCCGGGCGTCCTCTACACGGCCGGCGGCGAGACGCTGTCGTTCAGCCTGCCTCACCACGACCTCTTCATGGCCCTCCAGGGGGCGGCCGCCAAGACGGCGGTGTTCGAGGTCGGCATCGGTGACACGGGTTCCGTGCCCGCGCTGCTCAAGGAATGGCAGCTCAACCCCGTCCGCAACGAGATCATGCACGTGGACTTCCAGGAGGTCGACCTCAAGGTTGCCGTCCAGGTCGCCGTGCCGATCGTCCTCACGGGCATGGCCGAGGGCGTGCGCGAGGGCGGCGTGCTCGACCAGTCCATGCACGAGGTCATGATCGAGGCTCTTCCCGACGCCATCCCGGACGGCATCGAGATCGATGTCAGCGACCTCGATGTCGGTGGCGTGCGCCTCTTCTCCGAGCTCGTGGCACCCGCGGGCGTCACGCTGATCGGTGAGGACGACACGGTCGTCGCGTCGGTCACCGTCCCCTCCGCGGTCGAGGCTCCCGAGTCGGACGAAGAGGGCGCCGAGCCGGAGCTCGTGGGCGGCTCCTCGGACGAGGACAGCTCGGACTAGTGTCCCGCGTCAGAAGTTCGTGTGCGGTAGCCGAGCGAATCTCCCGTGAGGCACGGACGCAGATCCGCCGGAATATCGGGAATATTTCGGCGGTCGAGGACACCGCCTCGCGATGAGATGCAGCCGGCAACCGCCACGTAATCTCCGACGCGGGATACTGGATCGGAGATCGAAGGCCTGCCGATTCGGCTGGTCGTCGGTCTCGGGAACCCCGGCGCCCGGTACGCCCGCACGCGTCACAACGTCGGGCAGCGCGTGGTCGAACGTCTGGCCGACCGGCTGGGCGTCACGCGCTTCGCCGCCCGCTACGCGGGGTCGTACGCGGAGACGCGCGGTCCCCGCGGTCCCGTCGCGCTGCTCATCCCGACCACGTTCATGAACCTGTCCGGTGAGTCGGTCGGGCCGGCCGCCGGATCCCTCCGCATCACGCGCCCGCAGATCCTCGTCGTCCACGACGAGCTGGACCTCCCGTTCGGCACCGTCCGCGGCAAGACGGAGGGCGGCGCCGGGGGGCACAACGGCCTGCGCTCGCTCATCGCGGGGACCGGCGGGAACGACTTCGCCCGCGTCCGGCTCGGCGTCGGACGCCCGCCCTCGGACTTCCGCGGCGATCAGGCCGACTGGGTGCTGGCGCGGTTCTCCGAGCCGGACGCCGAGGTCGACGCGCTCATCGACCGTGGCGTCGCCATGACCGAGGTGGCCCTCGCCGAGGGCATGGAGGAGGCCATCGCCCGGTTCCACGCGTCCGCCCCCGGCAGCCGCGCCTCGCGCCGGCGCGAACGGCGCGAGGAGACGTCGGACGCCGGCGACGAGGGCGACACGGACACACCCGGAACGACGGAGAACGGTGGATGAACGGCCTCTCGACCATCCTGCTGGCGCAGCGCGACTTCCGCGCGGCGGCCGACCGCGTCGCCGGCGAGGGCGCGGTCGCGTCGCTCACCGTCGGGCAGCCCATCTGGCCGTTCCTCGTCTCGGCCCTCACCGACGAGGTCGAGCGCGCGGTGCTGGTCGTCGCCGCGACCGACGCCGAGGCACGGGACCTTTCGGTCGAGCTCGCGGCGGTCCACGGCCGGGACCGCGTCAGTCTCTGGCCGTCGCGGGGGACCGTCAGCCAGGGGCGGGTGGGCCCCTCGCCGCACCTCATCGGGCTCCGCTCCGAGGCACGTGACCGCCTGATCGACGACACGGGCGTGGTGGTGGCCTCCGTCGGGTCCCTGCTCGAGCGCGTGCCGCGCCGGCCGGCACCGCCGCTCACGCTCCGGGTCGGCGGCTGGGTGGACGGCGAGCTGGTCGATCTGCTCGTCGAGCGCGGCTACGAGCGCGTGCACCAGGTGGAGGAGCGCGGTGAGGTCGCGCTGCGCGGCGGGATCGTGGACGTCTTCCCGACCACGGCCGACCAGCCGGTGCGCATCGACATGTTCGACGACGAGGTCGACGGGATCCGGGTCTTCTCGCCGTTCACGCAGGTCACCATCCGGTCGGTCACCGAGGTCCGCATCCAGCCGGCGTCGGAGCCGGTGGACGATCTGGTCGACACCTTCGACCTCGTCCGCGCCACCCCCGTCATCTCCCTCGCCCCGCGCGCGTTCGATGCCGCCATCGCCGAGGCGCTCGAGGTCGCGGAGGAGGAGGCACAGGCCGGTGCGCTCGGCCAGCCGGACGCCCTGAGAGAGGCGATCGCCGTCGCCTCGGCCGTCACGATCGAGCCCCCGACCGGCGCGACCGGTGGCGTCGTCGACGCTCGGGAGGCGCGCTTCGCGACCCGGGGCATCACGGAGGCGCAGGCCGAGCTCGTCCGCCTGTCCGGCGGTTCGCTCCGGGTTCTCGTCGCCTTCACGCGCCGCGGCGACATGGAGCGCGCCGCCTCGCAGTTCACCCGGATCAACCCGCCTGTCGTCGATCTGGCGACCGACATCCCACGCGAGGGAGCCGTCGCGGTCACGGTCATGCCCGTCCACCGCGGCTTCATCTCCGCCGACCTCGGTGTCGCCGTCATCCCGGAGGGCGAGATCCTGCGCCGGAGGCGCGCCAGCGACCGCGCGCCGGTGGGCAGGCGCCTGCGCTCGTTCCTCGAGCTGCGGGTGGGTGACTACGTCGTGCACGAGGACCACGGCATCGGCCGCCTCGTGGGATTCGAGACGCAGACGGTCGCGAACGTCACCCGCGACTACCTCGCCCTGGCCTTCGCCGGGGAGGACCGGGTGTGGGTCCCGCAGGACCAGCTCGACAAGGTCACCCGCTACATCGGCTCCGACGGCTCGCCGCCCCCGCTGTCCAAGCTGGGCGGGAAGGCGTGGGAGCGTCTCAAGGCGCGCGTGCGTGCGGCGGTGCACGAGATGGCCGGTGAGCTCTTCGCCCTCTACGAGAGCCGGGGTCGGGCGAAGGGGCACGCATACCCGGAGTTCGAGGAGGAGACCGCGGCGTTCGCCCGCGAGTTCCGCCACCGCGAGACGCCGGACCAGGAACGGGCGATCGACGAGGTCCTGGCCGACATGGAGCGCGACCAGCCCATGGACCGGCTCATCTGCGGCGACGTGGGCTTCGGCAAGACCGAGGTCGCCATGCGGGCCGCCCACCGCGCGACGCTCGACGGCCGGCAGGTGCTGGTCCTCGTCCCGACCACCCTCCTCGCGCAGCAGCATCTGGGCACGTTCCGGGAGCGGTTCGCCGGGACCCCGGTCGAGATCGACATGGTCAGCCGCCTGCGCTCCACCGCCGAGACGAAGGACGTGCTCGCGCGCTTCCGCGCCGGCACGCTCGACATCCTGGTGGGCACCCACCGCGTACTGGGCATGGACGTCCAGCCGACCAACCTCGGTCTCGTCATCCTCGACGAGGAGCAGCGGTTCGGTGTCGCGCAGAAGGAGGCGCTGCGCAAACTGCGCCTCGAGGTCGACGTCCTGTCACTGTCCGCGACGCCCATCCCGCGGACCCTGCAGATGTCCCTGTCGGGCATGCGTGACATCAGCGTCATCGAGACCCCGCCGTCCGGACGTCGCGCCATCGCCACGCATGTGGGCGAGTTCGACGGGGAACTCGTGCGTGAGGCCCTCGTCCACGAGAAGGAGCGCGGCGGTCAGAGCTTCTGGCTCCACAACCGTGTCGAGACTATCCAGGACGCCGCGGAGGCGGTGCGCGCCATCGTGCCGGACCAGCGGGTCGTGGTGGCACACGGCCAGATGGGGGAGAGCGAGATCGAGAGCGTCATGATGACGTTCATGCGCGGTGACGCCGACATCCTGGTGTCCACGACGATCATCGAGGCCGGACTCGACATCCCCAACGCGAACACGCTGGTCGTCGAACGTGCCGACCTGCTCGGCCTCTCCCAGCTCTACCAGCTGCGCGGACGCGTGGGCCGGTCGGAGGTCGCGGCCCACGCCTACATGCTGTACCCCAGCGATCAGGACCTCACGCGTGACGCCGCGGCGCGCCTGCGTGCCGTGTCCGACTACACCGAGCTGGGGAGCGGCCTGCGGATCGCCATGCGCGACCTGGAGATCCGGGGCGCCGGCAACCTCCTGGGCGACGAGCAGAGCGGGCACGTGGCCGCCATCGGCTTCGAGCTCTACATGCAGATGCTCCAGGACGCCATCGCGGCGCGGCGCGGGGACACCGTCGTCGAGCCCGAGGTCCGGATCGAGATCCCCGTCTCGGCGCACATCCCGAGCGACTACGTCGGCTTCGAGGCGGCCAAGATCGATCTGCACCGTCGCATCGCCACGGCCGACGAGGAGGGCCTCGCCCGTCTGTCCGACGAGATCCGCGACCGCTTCGGCGACCCGCCCCCGTCGGTCCGGGCGCTCGTCCAGGTGCAGCGGCTCAAGCGGAAGACGGTGCGCGTGGGCGGCAACCACCTCGCCGTCCGTGCGGGCAAGGTCGTCGTCGCGCCGGTCAGTCTCACGAGCACGGCGATGCGCGCCCTCCGTGAGGCCGTGCCCCGGGCCGTGTACTCGTCGGCGGAACGGACCGTCTCGGTCCCGGCGGCCAGCGATCCTGGTGAGCGGCTGCAGGCGGCGGAGAACGCCCTGGATGCGCTGATCGAGGCGGGCGCGGCCGGCTAGGCGGCTCATTCCACGGTCTCGAGTCGGGGTGCACGCCACCGGGATGTGGACGCACCACCGGGCAGGGGGACGGCAGGCCTCTCCGCGCCGCCGGCGCCCCCATATCCGCCGCCGGCGGGACCGCATCCGCGACTGCGCGGGGCCACCGCCGGTGCCCGCGCCGGTCGATCCTCCACCGATGGGGAGGCCGTCGGGCGCATCCGGACCGGGACCCCGGTATCCGGTTCTCCGGGGCCGACGGCCGAATGCCCGTCGGGACACCCGTGATACGATCGCCCGCCGTGAGATTGAGAACGTTTTGCGCCGTGATCGGCGCCGGAATCCTGACCGTGTCGATCGCCGCGTGCGGTGGAGGGGATGCGTCCCTCGGCACGGCTGACGCAGCAGCCCTGACGATCGGCGGCGTCACCATCACCAACGCCCAGGTCGAGCGGCGCGCCGACTCCCTCGCGAAGGCCCAGGTCGCCCAGACGGCGCAGTCCGGGACCACGACGGAGCTTCCCGCCAAGGACTCCGACGCGTTCTGGGACCTCCGTCGCGAGGCCGCTCAGCAGCTGCGCGACGAGCAGGTCTTCGCCATCCTCGCCAAGCGGTGCGGTGCGCCGTGCGCGGTGACGAAGGCCGAGATCAACACCCAGATCGCCGGCATCATCACGCAGCAGTTCGGGGGCAGCCGGTCGGAGTTCAACAGCGCGCTCGCGGCACAGGGCATGACGCTGAACGACCTCCAGGACGCGTTCCGCGCGTCGCTCCGCGAGCAGAAGCTCACGTCCCGGGTCACGAGGAACGTCACCTTCACCGAGAGTCAGGCGCAGGCGTACTACACGGCGAACATCGCCACCTACCGGACCCCGGCCGAGAAGCGCGTGTCGCACATCCTCCTTGGGACCAAGAAGGTCGCCGACGAGCTACGCCCGCAGCTCACGGCCGAGAACTTCGCCCAGATGGCGAAGGAGCACTCGCTCGACCCCGCGGCCAAGACGACGGGGGGTGACCTGGGATCCGTGGCCGGCAGCGGTCTGTTCCCCGAGATGCTGGACGTGGTCAAGAAGCTCAAGCCCGGGCAGATCTCGCAGCCTGTGCAGACGCAGTTCGGCTGGAGCATCCTGACGGTCCGCCAGACGCCCGCCACAACCAAGTCGTTCGACTCGGTCAGGAGCTCGATCATGTCCGAGCAGCTCCAGGTCGCGCGGACCACGGCCACCGAGAAGTGGCGCGACACGGTCGTCAAGAAGGTCCAGGACTCGGTCCGCTACGTGAACCCGAAGATCCGGCCGGACGACGACGCAGCGGAGACGGCCACGACGGCGGGCGCGACGACGACCGCCCCCTAGATGCGTCATTCCACCGGATTCGCGGCGTGGTGCGTGTCTCCGGCGACGCGGATACGCCCCTCATCCCCCCGCCCGCCCCAGGCCGGCCACCGATCCCCCCACTCGCCCCTGACCAGCCACCGGGCGGGCCGGCATGCCCTCCGGCGCCCGGCCGCGTCCCGCATCCCCCGGTGACGCGCCCCACATCCACGCTTCCGTGGAATCGACCATTCGGTGTGCGCCCGTGACCTCGGACCGGCCGGGGAGGGCCGCCCGATGCCCGCGCTGATCATCAGTCTCGGCGCGGGGCGTGTCGCGGACCTGCCCCTCCTCGCGTTCCGGCGGATCATGGACCTGCCCGTGGGGACCGTCTACGCACCCCCGCTGGACGAGGCCCTGGAGGCGTTCCTCCCGGTGGCGATCCGGCCGTACGACGCGGCGACGTGTCCCGACGACGCCGTGGTCGTCGCTCCGGACCCGCAGGCCTGGCGCATCGCCTCCGCGTTTCCCGGCGCCGACACGGTGCCGGCGCGTGAGCTCCTGCGCGAGCGGGCCGTCGGTGCGGGCGTGGGACGCCTCGCCGGCGTCGGACGGGAACTTCGTCTCCGGTGCCCATGGGACCGGGAACAGGTCCCCGAGACGATCGTCCCGCACACGGTGGAGGAGGCGTTCGAGGTCGCGGAGGCATTTCACGGCGACGACCGCGCACGTCAAGTGGACGAGATCGGTGATCTCCTCTTCCAGTCCGTGTTCCTCGCGCGATTCCTCGAGGAGGCCGGCGTGGCCGACCTCGGGGCGATCGCGGACATCCAGGCCGACAAGCTGATCTCGCGCCATCCTCACGTCTACGGAGACGTCGTCGCGCGTGAGGCCGGCGATGTCGTGGGCCTGTGGGAGCGTCAGAAGCGCGACGCGCGCGGCGGGGAGATCTTCCACGAGGTCCCGGTCGGGCTCCCCGCCCTCGCGTTCGGCGCGAAGATGCAGAAGAGGGCGGCCGCCGTCGGGTTCGAGTATCCCGATGCGGACGCGGCACTGGCCAAGCTCCGAGAGGAGGTGGCCGAGCTCGATGCCGACCGCTCGGCGGACGAGCTGGGCGACGTCATCTTCGCCGCCGTGTCGGTCGCCCGGGCGCTCTCGGTGGATCCGGAACTGGCCGTGCGACGGTCGGCCGCCACCTTCCGGGACCGGGTGACGCGTGCCGCCGCCCTCGCCCGCGCCGACGGTCACGCATTCGAATCGCTCGGCCCGGCGGAGCAGCTGGCCTACTACTCCCGTGCGAAGGCCGGCGGCCCGTGAACACCTCCATCCTCTCGGGCCACTCTTCCCATCCGGGGTGCGGTGGGGCATGATCCGCGCATGACGACCTCCCGTATCCCCCTGCTCCTCGCGGCGCTCGGGCTCGGGGTCTTCGCGTCGGCGGCGATCGGCGCGGACACCGTCGGGCCGGTGCTCCCCGCGCCGTCCACCACGAATCTCTGCTCGGGCGGCCTGGAGTGCACGTATATCGCCGGCACCGAGGCGGACCCCGCGTACGCCGTGCCCGGCGACGGCGTCGTCACCTCCTGGCAGCTCCAGAGCGGCAGCTCCGGAGGGCCGGTCACGTTGCGCGTGCTCCGCCCGGAGAACGGGACCCTCCGCGCGGTCGGCGCATCCGGAACCGAGTCCTCGGTCAGCGGGACGGCCACATTTACGACGCGGCTGGCCGTGATGAAGGGCGACGTGCTCGGGATCACCAACACCAGCAGCGCGCTCCTGTTCGGCCCGGTGGGATCGCCCACCACGGTGTTCGGCCCGGGCATCGCGAACGGACAGCTCGTCCCCGCGAAGCTCACCCTCGCCGGCCAGTCCACGGTCGTCCCGCTCATCCGGGCGACGGTCGAGGCGGATGCCGACGGCGACGGCTTCGGCGACGAGACACAGGACCGCTGCCTGGGCGACCGCACGCGACAGGTCACGCCGTGCCGCCCCGACTTCAGCCTGGGCGCCCTCGTGCGACCGGCCCGCGTCACCCGGATGGCGGCCCGTCGCCCGGTGGTCGTCAGCGCCGCCCTCTCGCGCAGCTCCTCGCTCCGGGTCACCGTCTCGGCGCTGCGCCCCGGTCGCCGGGTCGGGACCGTCTGCGCACCGCGCGAGATCCAGCTGTCCGGCCGTTCGTGCCAGGCGAGCGTCCTCGTGCGTCAGGCCACCCGGACCGTCGCGGCGGGTACGGCGCGTATTCCCGTCAATCTGGCGGGCCTGGCCGCCGGCCGGTACACGGTGAAGGTCGAGGCGACGGACCGCGAGGGCTCCGACGTGACGCGCACGCGCGCCGCGATCGTCCAGATCCGGATGTGAGCCGGACGTGACGTTCGATCCGCGGCGACGGGGTCATCCTCCCGTCGCCGCGCCGGTCGCGCGCGGATGGGGAGGGTAGACTCGGTCACCGTCTGGTGAACCGTCCTCTGGAGGCCCTCGTTGTCGAAGATCGCTCGTGTCCACGCCCGTCAGATCCTCGACTCGCGGGGTCAGCCGACCGTCGAGGTCGATGTCGAGCTCGACTCGGGCGTGATCGGGACCGCCGCCGTCCCGTCCGGCGCCAGCACGGGTGCGCACGAGGCGCTGGAGATGCGCGACGGTGACAAGACGACCTACGGGGGCAAGGGCGTCCTCAAGGCCGTCGCCAACGTCCAGCATGAGCTGGCCCACGCCCTCGTCGGCCGGGAGGCGTCCGAGCAGGCCACCCTCGACCGCCTCATGATCGAGATGGACGGCACGCCGACGAAGTCGCGGTTCGGTGCCAACGCCATCCTCGGCTGCTCGCTGGCCATCGCGCGCGCCGCGGCCACCGATGCCGGGATGCCGCTCTACCGCTACATCGGCGGTGCGCAGGCCCACCGTCTCCCCGTGCCGATGATGAACATCCTGAACGGCGGGGCGCACGCCGACAACAACGTGGACCTCCAGGAGTTCATGGTCGCCCCGGTGGGCGCCGGCTCGTTCTCCGAGGCGCTGCAGGCCGGATCCGAGGTCTACCAGGCGCTCAAGGGGGTCCTCCGCACCGAGAAGCTCGGCACGGGCGTGGGCGACGAGGGCGGGTTCGCGCCCAACCTGAAGAGCAACCGCGAGGCGCTCGACGTCATCGCGACGGCCGTCGAGGCGTCGGGCTACCGCCTGGGCGAGGACATCGCCCTCGCACTCGACCCCGCGTCCACCGAGTTCTACCGCGACGGTGCGTACCACCTCGAGGGCGACGGAAGCGTGCTCAGCCCCTCCGAGATGGTCGACTACTGGGAGCGGCTCATCGCCGACTTCCCGATCGTCTCGATCGAGGACGGCATGGCCGAGGATGACTGGGACGGCTGGAAGGAACTCACCGACCGCATCGGCGATCGCGTGCAGCTGGTCGGCGACGACCTGTTCGGGACGAATCCGGCGCGTCTTCGCGAGGGCATCGAGCGGGGCGTCGGCAACGCCATCCTGATCAAACTCAACCAGATCGGGTCGCTCACTGAGACGCTCGAGGCCATCGAGATCGCGTCCGCCGCCGGCTACGCGTCGATGATCTCGCACCGCTCCGGTGAGACGGAGGACACCACGATCGCCGACCTTGCCGTGGCGACGGGGGCCGGGCAGATCAAGACGGGCGCACCGGCGCGCAGCGAGCGGGTCGCCAAGTACAACCAGCTCCTGCGGATCGAGGAGCGCCTCGGGCCGGCGGCCACTTACCCGGGGCGGCAGGCGTTCCGCGGGTAGCCGACGTGCAACCACCGGTGGCAGGAACGGGGCGGTCGGCGGCGTACGCGGTGTGGGACACGCCCCGTCATCCCGCCCCGAAGGGATTCCGCCCTGCCCGCCCGTGCCGTCAAACGCCTCTTCCTGATGTTCATGATCGTCGCCCTCGTGGTGGCGTACGTGGGGCCCCTGCGCGCCTACCGATCGCGCCAGGCCGAGCTCCACTCCCAGGAGATCGCCCTGCAGGGCCTGATCGCGCAGCGCGACCAGGCGCGGGCCCGCATCAGCGAGATCACGAACCCCGCGGTGCGCGAGGCGCGTGCGCGGCAGCTGGGCTACATGAAGCCGGGCGAGATCCCCTTCCGGGTGACGGGTCTTGACGCCGAGTCGGGCACCGGGGACATCTGGGAGTGGATCGCCGACCCCCCGGGATCGTGAGGTCGTCCGCCGCCTGCTGGGGCGTGAGCCGTTCACCGACTACCGGATCGCGGTGCGCTGCCCGATGGGTGACCCGGCCGTGCTCGAGAACGACCCGGTCGATCTGCACGGACGTCCGTTCCCGACGCGCCACTGGCTCGTCTGCCGGGTGGTGCACCGGGCGGTGAGCCGCCTGGAGGCCGCGGGCGGCGTCCGGGCGATCGAGGATGATCTCGTGATGCGCGAGCATGTGAACGCCGCCCATGCGGCCCATCGCGCCGTCCACGCGGGACACAACGTCGGGGGTGTCGCGGATCCGGACCGCGTCAAGTGCCTCCACGCCCACCTGGCGTTCGCACTCGCGAGCGGTGGCAACCCGGTCGGCGACTGGATCCTGGAGCGGATCGACCTCGACTGGCCCGCCCACGTGTGCTCCGTCGAGGGGGTCGAGTGATGGTGAGCGCGCGTGCCCTCGCGGCGGGGTTCGACTGGCAACAGGGGCCGGAGCGTCTCGCGGCATTGCCCCCGGAACGCCGTACGGCGTGCCTGCGGGTGGTCGACGCGATCCAGGTGGAGCTCCGCCGGCGACTGGGACGCGACTTCACCCTGGACGAGCTGGCCGAGGTCTACACGGACGCGGCCGACTGGGCGCTGCCGCTCTCCGTGGACGTGGCCCCGAGGGTGCCCGAGGCCCACGACGGCGCGATCACCACCGACGCGGCATTCGCCCGGTTCATGCGCAACGCGAAGGACGCGGCACTCCTATGAACGACACCACACCCCCTCGGGGACGTCCTGCGGTCCGGCGGACGACCCGCAAGCACCGGATCACCCTCGGTCTCGCGATCGCGCTCTGCGCCCTCGCATTCCTGGTCGGCATCGTCCTCGGATACCGGGGGCGGGGAGGACCGGGTGCGTCGGAGATGGTCACCCAGAGCCAGGAGATCCCGCTCGTGACCGTGACGCAGGTCGAACCCTGACCTGACCGGAGGGCCGGATGCGCGGGTCTGCCGCCCGCGTGTGCCGGGTGCCGGTCACCTCGGGGGCTGGCAGGCGACGTATGGCTCGCCGGCTGCGGGGCAGGCGCGCCGTGCAGGCGATCCGACGTCATCGCCTCGTGGGTGCCATCTCTGGTGCCCGGTACCGGGGTGTCAGCCCCCGGTGCGGATGCGGATCACGACGACGTCCCCGCCGCTCAGTGCGTCGCGGAGCGCGGTGTCGTCGAAGTCCACTCCGTCGAACGCGGTGAGCGCGCCGATGAGCACCGGGCGGTCGGCGTGCGAGAGATCCACCGTGATGGTTCGGGAGCTCGCGTCGCCGGCCTGTCGCGTCATCGTCCCGCCCGCCGCCGCGATCATCCGCTGCACGGCGTCGTGCGCGTCCTCCAGGGATCCCGACCGGACGACCCCCTCCACCGCGGGCCGGTCCGGTGTCCTCGTGTATGTCGGCACGGCCGACTCGGAGGCGGCGTCGGCGGCCCGGCCCGCCTCGGGTGCGGAGGTGGCGTCCTCCGCCATCGGGGCGACGGGGCCGGATCCCCGTGGGGCGGACTCGAACGTGGCCGTCTTCGAGGCGCTCGCGGAGTCGTCTCCCGATCCTCCGTTCCGCGGGACGATGACGACGGTGGCGACGATGACCGCGACGATCCCGGCGACTGCGGGTGCCGCGAACCGCCACCGGGGCGTCCACCGCCGTCGGCGCGCGGGAGCGGGTCCGGGTTCGGGCTCCCCCAGTGCGGCGACCCGCTCGCGCAGGCGGTCCGGGGCGGGGGGCGCCGCGGCGCGCAGCTCCGCGGCCACGCGCAGCAGGTCGCGCTCCTCGTCGGTCTCGGCGGCCGTGCGGCCGTCGAACAGTCCGTCCAGGCGTTCCGGGCCGATTCCGTCAGTCACGTGAGAGCTCCTTCCGGAGCTTGGCCATGGCCCGGTGAAGATGGGTGGAACAGGCCGAGGGCGACACACCGACCAGTCGCGCGGTCGTCGCGCCGTCGACGTCCAGAAGGACGCGCAGCGCGACGATCTCCCGTTCGACGTCCGACAGTCCGGCGAGCGCGGCGGCCATGTGAGGCGGAAGACCGGTGTCCTCCGCCGTCCGGTCCTCGGCGGACGTGGGGCGCATGGCGCTGTAGCGGTCCTCGCGGGTCCGCCGCCGCCGCTCGCTGCGGAAGTGGTCCAGCGCGATGTTGCGTGCGATCGTGATGAGCCACGGCAGCGGCGGACCCTGTCGCGGGTCGTACGAACCCCAGCGCCGGAACGCGCGCTCGAACGTCTCGGACGCGAGGTCCTCGGCCAGGTGCGGATCGCGCACCATCTGCACCAGGTAGCGGTGGACGCCGTCCAGGTGTGCCTGGGCGGTCTCGGCGAAACTGGGACCGGTGTCGTCGGTGCGGGCCATGGATGATGACGGGACGCGTCATATGGGTTCTACGTCGCCGGAGCGTGAACGGTCACGCGGGGGCGAAGGATAGAGCGCGGAGGCCGAGACGAGCGGTTCCACGGATATCGTGGCGTTGTGCGTGCCCCCGCCGGTGCGGATACGCCGCCGATCCCCCCGCCCGCCCTGATCAGCCACCGGGCGACTCGAACAGGCAGACCAGCATGCCCTTCGTCGTCCGGCGCTGTCACGCATCCCCGGTGACGCGCCCCACATCCGCGCCTCCGTGGAATCAACCATCTAGCCGGCTCCGAACGAGACCGTCCACAGTGCGGCCAGCTCGGGATCCCGGGTCTCCCCGGTGGCGATGAACGCATGGATGTCGGCGAGCGCCTCACGCCGGAGATAGACGTGCCGCTGTCCGACACTGGGCTTCTCGCCCAGGAGCCCGGCGCGCACGAGCGCCTCCCCGACCCGGTATGCCTCGGCCCGGTCGTTGGGGGCGACACCGTGGGCGATGTGGTCGAAGGCGGTGTGGTAGCCCGAGCCGATCTTCCCCTTGTGGAGCAGGCGGCGGACAAGCCGGCGACCGATGCGCCTCCGCGGGTCCGGGTCGTCGTCGATCGACCGGCTCGGCTCGTCCGCGGGCAGTGGCGGCCCTTCGAAGCCGCGGTGGCGCAGGGACTCCAGCACGTCATCCGGGTAGGCGTCCTCGTCCAGCCGCCATCCCTGCTCCCAGAGGACGTGCACGAAGCGGAGGGGATGGGTGCGCAACCGTCGCGAGAGCTCTCCCAGACCCGTGCGCGCCGGCGACCGCGGTGCGTTCAGCACGATCGGGATGCCCGAGTCGACGGGCATCCCGGACGGGACGGCCGCGCTGTCGGTGCGCGTGGGCACGGGATGCGCCTCGCTCCAGGCCAGCGGAAGGAGCGCGGGATCCGCCCCGGGCGCCACGAGCCCCGCCATCCCGTTCCAGTCGAAGGTCCGCAGACCGTCGACCGGGGCACCGGCCTGGGCTGCGGCATCGACGGCGCGGAGGAGCACGCGCAGGGGACCCGGCGGCGAGAACCGGGTGACGTCGAGCGCCGCCATCGGCAGAAGGAGGGCGGGGACGCCGTCCGTGTCGGCGCCCGTCCACGCCCACGCCGCGTATGCCCGGGAGTGCGCCGCGGCGGCCGAGAGCTGGAGGGTGGCGAGGACGGCCTCGTCGTCGTCGCCACGCTGCATCTCGACCGTCGTGGCGGCGACGTCCGCGAGCGGGCGGGAGAGGTCGGCGACGGTGAGGCGTCGGGTCACGGCAGGACGCTCCGGGCGTCGATCCGGGACCGATCGTCGGGTGTCCCCGGACTCAAGTCGGCGGGCATCCGAACCGATGACAGGGAAGGTCCATCCACCCCGTGGATGATGTCAGTCGGATGACACGCTGGAGGAGCGTTTGCTCAACGTTGTACAGGGTCCGTGGCGCAAGGTCGGTACGACCGTGGAGTCCCCGCTTCTGGGCCACGTCGACATCGGTCACGACCAGATCCTCGAGTTCCGCGAGGCGATCGCCGGGTTCCCCGGGTGCCGCCGCTACGCGCTCCTGCCCTACCACCAGTCCGGGCGCGTCGATCCGGACATGCAGTGGCTCCAGGCACTGGAGGCACCCTTCCACACCTTCCTCGTGACCGACGTCTGGAGTGCCGACCCCGACTACGCACCCGACATCCACGATGCGGACGCCGATCTCATCGGCGTCTCGTCGTTCGAGGACATCGCGCTCTACGCGATCGTGACGGTCTCGCGCGAGACGAACGAGCTCACGGCCAACATGCGCGCGCCGCTCATGGTGCGCCGCGACGTGCTGACGGCTCGTCAGATCATGCTGCGAAACGGCGCGCTGTACGACGCGCGCCATCGCCTCTGCGACCTGCCGTAGCCCGCTTCCGCCGGAGGCTCTCCGTGGATGCGGCACGTGTGGCGCCGTCGTGAGGAGGACGTGCTCATGCCGCCGATGCGGCGTCTGCGCGAGGCGAAGCCACCGAGGGTCTCACCGGATCCGGGGAGGGGCCCCCTCGCCGGGACGCGGCCCCGATCGAGGGTCCCGCGCAGGGCCTCCCGGCCCCGCGCGGCGGTTCTGTCAGACGTCCTCGCCCTCGGCCTCATCGTCGTCGTCGCCCTCGTCGATCTCCTCGAGTGAGACCTCGACGCGGTCGTCGTCCGCGGTCGCGGCGCCCTCGTCCTCGGCCGGCTCGGCCGTGGCGTCCTTGTCCAGGACCTCGGCGAGCGCCGGCGTGGTGACGGCCTCGACGTCCGCGCCGAGATCGACGTCGTCATCGTCGTCGTCGCCCTCGAGGCCCTCCAGGAGGAGCGGATCGGTCTCGAGCGACTCGAGGATCTCCGGCTCGTCGCCCTGGCCGTCCGGGTCCCAGCGGACGATGACCTCGCCGTCCAGGATCTCCGACTCGGACAGTGCGACCGGGTCGCGCGTGATGGTCTCGCCCGCCACAGGGGGCGGGGCGGCCTCGGCGCGAAGCTCGGCCGGATCGGCCGTCAACCACAGCGTGATCTGGCGGGCCCGCTTCGACACCGCGTGCACCAGTGCATAGCGGGAACCGTTGACATGTGAAAGCGCGTGGTCTAGGCGACGACCGTGCAGCATGTATCATCCTCTCGTTCGGAGACGCGGCGAATCCACTGCACATAGTACTATGCGTGTGCAAGCGGGTCTGCATGTGCCATTTGGCAAGGAGGCGGGTGCCGTGCTGGTTCTCACCAGGAAGGCCAACCAGAGCATCATGATCGGGGACAGCATCGAGGTCTCCGTCCTCTCCGTGATGGGGGAGAAGGTGCGCCTCGGTATCCAGGCCCCGCGTGACGTACCCGTGTACCGCAAAGAGGTCTTCGTCGAGATCCAGGCGCAGAACGTCGAAGCGGCCGAGTCGTCCAAGGAGGCGCTCGACAAGCCGCTGTGGTCCATGCGCCGCGCCGAGTAGGACGCGGCTCCGCGGTCGACGCCGGCTGATCGGCGTCCCGTCCCGCCGATCCGCGCGCCGGATCCCGCGGGTCCCGGTGACGGGGAGAGGGCCATGTCCCGCGGGCACGACGCCTCCCGAAGCGGATGCGCGCGATGGTCGCCTCCGGGCCCGGACGGCCGGGCTCAGCCGCGGCGAAGGGGTGAGCTCACCGGTCCCGGGGCGCGGTGTGCGAGATGGTCGGCCCTGCAGGGCCGTGGGTGCAACGGTGGACGAGGGCGGGTGTGCGATCCGTCATCTACGCGCCCAGTTGCGGTTCGTGCGTCATCTCGACGCGCACCGTCGTGCCCGCCTCCGAGCTCCGGACGGTCATGTGGTCGACGAGCTGCCGGACGATCCAGAGTCCCCGGCCGCGGTGGTGGACGCGGGACGGAGGACGGTCGGGCACGTTTCGGGGATCGAATCCGCCGCCGACGTCGGAGACGGTGAGCACCAGGCGCCCGTCGTACCACGACGTCACCGTTATCGGCGGGGGGCCCGGGCCCCGGGCGCCAACCCGCCCCGCCATCTGGAAAAGCCTGGTGCTGCCCGCCGGTGGCGCCGGCCTGGGCTGGCTGCTGCTCATGACGCTAT
>CALMEC010000171.1 GCA_937862675.1 uncultured Actinomycetes bacterium | reverse complement strand
CGCGAGGGGGAAGAGCCAGTAGCTCACGACCGCCAGGGCGTTCGTGACCCAGAACCACGTGAACATGAAGCGCATCCGGCTGTTGCGGAAGAAGAACACCCAGCCCAGGAAGATGAGGTATCCCGCGGTGTAGGCGATGGTGTAGAACCACGTCGTCACGAACCGGCCGCCGGGGAGCCAGTGGACGATCGACTGCACGTCCGGCTCGATGAAGAGGTGGAGCGACCGCTCGAGGTCGATCACGTGGTGCGCATGGTCGTACGGCTTCTGTGCGCCCGCCGCCGGGGCGACGAAGTCCCGGGCGGCCTCGTAGGCGACGAAGAGGACGACGAACATGAGCCCGTACCACAGGAGCGTCGGCCACACGCGCACCGGGCGATCGCGCTCCGTCGGCGACGGCTCGGGCGGTGAAGGATCGGCGGACGATGCGGAGACGGTCACGGCGGGCCACGGTAGCAGGACGATGCGGGGAGTCCGAACCCTTCTGCTAACGTCGAAGGTCGCCCGAACTTCAACGAACAAGGCCTCCGCGCATGTCAGCAGCTTCACCGATCATCCTCTTCGTGATGATCATCGCGTTCATGTACCTCTTGGTGATCCGTCCGCAGAAGCGCCGGACGTCGCAGCTGCAGTCCCTGCAGTCCAGTCTCAAGCCCGGGGACGAGGTCGTCACCGCCGCGGGGATCTACGGGATCGTCACCGAGATCGAGGACGGCGGGACCGTTCTCCTGGAGGTTTCGGAGGACACGGAGATCCGTGTCGCGATGGCGGCCATCAGCGGACTTGTTAAGGATGACGCTGCGCTGCCGACAGATGCTTCGGTGACGTCGTCCTGACGTCTCAGCTTTTCTGACCGAGTCCACCTGCATGACGAATCGCACCGGGTCTCCCTCGCTCGCGGTGTACCACACCGCGGCGACCGGTCCAGCCGGCGTCCATCGCCTCGGGATTGCTCCTGAGGCACCTGAGACGTCCGCCGGCCGGGGGGACGGTCCGGTGAGCATCCCGATCGGAGTACCCGCCGCATGAGTCTTCGCAAACGTTCGCTGATGTACGCGATGGTCGTGCTGGGCCTGGTCGCCGTGTCCATCGT
Organism: uncultured Actinomycetes bacterium; assembly: GCA_937862675.1. GTDB lineage: Bacteria > Actinomycetota > Thermoleophilia > Miltoncostaeales > Miltoncostaeaceae > CALMEC01. The sequence continues at coordinate 3,498 of CALMEC010000171.1, read as the reverse complement.
GGTCATCGCCACGAAGCCGACCCTGCTCGGGCTCGACCTGCAGGGCGGGGCGGAGGTCATCCTCGAGGCGAGCCCCACGGCGGACGCGGAGGTCACACCGGACTCCCTGCGGCGCGCGGTCAACACGATCAACAACCGCGTCAACCGGCTGGGCGTCACCGAGCCCGAGATCCAGGTGCAGGGGTCCAACAAGATCCGCGTCGCGCTGCCGGGCGTGGAGGACCCCACGGTCGTCAACGACCTGGTGAAGAGCGCCCAGCTCCTGATCTATCCGTACCAGCGCACGCTCGTCGGATACGAGGCGCCGCCGAAGGGGCAGGGCGCCCCGGTCGGCGTCAACCCGACGACGGATCTCTACCGGCTGATCCAGTACGCCGAGACGCAGTCCCCGGCTCCCGTGCGTGACGGAGCCGAACCGTCCTACTACCTTTTCCGGTCGGGGACCACGCACGCGTACGTGGCGGGTGTCGAAGGCGGGCCGTTCAACAGCGTCACGACCCTCCGCCGGCGCCTCGAGACGGCGAACCCCGCCGTCGCCGCGGAATGGAAGGCCAAGCCGAAGGCGTTCGACCTCCAGCGGCTGCCCGCCGGCTTCGTGATCGTCACCGACGCCAGCAACTTCGAAGGCTCCTATCAGGACGCCCCGCTCTGTGCGGTCTCCGGGGGCACGTGCGTCCTCCTGTACGACCGGCCGGCCGCGTCGGGACAGGACATCAAGGGCGCCAACATGTCGACCGACCAGCTCAACCGGCCGGCCGTCGCCATCCAGTTCACGGACAAGGGCCGCAAGCGTTTCGCGGAACTCACCAAGATGCTGGTGAAGGACGCGCAGAAGGAGGCACGTCCCTCCACGGACCCCGATCGCTTCCACAACTTCGCCCTCACCCTCGACAGCGTCATCATCTCGCGCCCCTACGTCAGCTACGTCGACAATCCCAACGGGATCGACTCCGACAGTGCCGAGATCGGTGGCGGCGGGTTCACCGAGAAGTCCGCGCGCACCCTGGCCGACCAGATCGCGTCCGGTTCTATCCCTATCCGGCTCGAGCCCGTCAGCACGTCCACCATCGGCGCGTCACTGGGCGAGGCCTCGCTGCGCCAGGGGATGATCGGGGCGTTCATCGGAATCGGCCTCGTCGTCATCGGGCTCATCCTCTACTACCGCCTGCTGGGCGTCATCGCGACGATGATCCTCGCGATCTACGGTGTCTATCTCTGGGCGGTCGTCAAGCTGATTCCCGTCGCACTGACGCTTCCCGGGATCGCGGGTGTGATCCTGACCGTCGGTGTGGCCGCGGACGCCAGCGTCATCATCTTCGAACGCGTGCGCGAGGAGATGAGACAGGGCAGACCCCCGCGCACCGCCGTGCTCTCCGGTTATCGCCGGGGTATCACGGCCATCGTCGACGGCAACATCGTGACCCTGCTCACGGCCGTCTTCATCTTCCTGCTGTCCACCTCCGGACCGCGCGGATTCGCCCTGATGCTCCTCATGGGTGTGCTCCTCGCCCTGTTCACGGCCGTCATCGCGACCCCGGCATTCCTCGGTCTGCTGGTCGAGTCGCGACTGTTCAAGAACGAGAAGCTGGTGGGACTCACGTCGCGTGAGCCGCGCTGGAAGATGGACGTCGTCGGCCGCTGGAAGTTCTGGATCGCGATCTCGTTCGTGCCACTCATCGTCGGCCTCGTCTGGGTCCTGAGCTTCGGCATCAAACAGGGGATGGACTTCACGGGAGGGTCCGAACAGCGGATCGCCTTCACCACGCAGCCCAACGAGGACGCGGTGCGGGATCTCGTCACGAGCCTCGGCCATCCCGACGCGAAGATCCAGAGTTTCAAGGACCAGAGCCACGAGGGCTTCACCGTCGCCACCAAGGAGCTGAACACCGGCGAGATCGACGCGATCCGTCAGGCGTTCCCCAAGACGTTCCCCGGCGCCGAGGTGATCCAGTCCCTGAACGTCGGGCCGACCTTCGGGCGCGATGTCGTGAAGAACGCGATGTGGGCGATCTTCTTCTCGTTCCTCGCGATCACGGCGTATCTGACGATACGTTTCGAGATCAAGCTCGCGCTCCCGGCGCTCCTCACCGTCGTCCATGACGTGTGGTTGTCGCTCACCATCTATTCGATCGCGGGCCGGGAGGTGACCGGAGAGTCGGTCGCCGCGTTCCTCACCATCCTCGGGTATTCGCTCTACGACGTGGTCATCGTCTTCGACCGCATCCGTGAGAACGAGCCGCTCATGCGCGGACGGCCCTACCGCGAGATCGTCAACCGATCGCTGCACGAGACCCTGACGCGATCGATCATCGCGATGATCTCGACCCTCCTGCCGGTGCTCGCCCTGTTCATCTTCGGCGGAGAGCCTCTGAGGGACTTCTCGTTCGCGCTGCTCGTCGGAATCCTGGCCGGTGGTGTGTCGTCGCTGTTCATCGCCGCACCGCTCGCCGGTATCTGGAAGGAGCACGAGCCGGACCAGAAGCGACTGGCGGCACGACGTGCGAAGCGCGCGGCACGCGCGGCCCAGGTGGACGCCGACATCGTCGACGTCGGTGCCCTGCGCCGTGCCGAGGCCGCGATGGCCGGCGCGGAGGTCAGCGCATCCGAGACGCTGGGTCTCGGCCCGCTGGGCAACGAGGGTCTGGAGGAGTCGTCGTCCGGCCCGGCGCCGTCCGACGGACCGTCCACATCGCCGTCCGGCACGTCGGACGGCGACGACGCTCCGACGGCATCTGTCGAGACGACCGACCCGGCCGAACCGTCGGCGGGCGGATCCGACGCCCCTGCGGGCGACAAACCCCCCCGGCCGAAGGCGCCCCCTCCGCCGGAGCGTCAGCGCCGTCACCGCAACGTCCAGCGCAAGCGCCGCCGATAGTGCATGCCCGCCGCCGCTCCTCGTCGCAGGAGTGGCGGCGGCGGGGTCGAAGAGAGGGGGCGCATGCGCCTGCGCCTCGTCATCTCCGCCGCGATCGCGGCCGTCGCGACCTACTCGGCCATCGTCCGCGATGCCCGTCGCCAGTCCCTCGCCGGCCGTCCGGCCCCACGCACGGGAGGCCCGGTGGCCCGCGAGCGCCGCGGTGCGGCGGTGTCCCGTCGATCCGAAGAGGGGCAGGAGCGCGCATACGCGTCCGCCGTCCCTGACTCCCGTTCCGCGGAGCCGGACACCGTGAGGTCCACGACGTCGGCTGCGACGCTCCCCGTCGGCCCGGCGTCCGGCGACGAGGGCCACCCGGTGCGCCGGGCGTCCGCCCGCTGGCAGGCGCTGCCTCCGGCCCCGGTGCCGGAACATCTCCCGCACGAACCGGTCGTCGCAGCCGGCGCCCCGGGACCGACGGCCGACGCGCCCGTGCGGCCGGATGCACCGGTCACCGTGATCGGCGCCGATGAACCCGGCGGATCCGCGGATGCCCCGGGCGGTGGCTCACAACGTCCGGCCGACGCGGCCGAACGAAGCGTCCCCCCGGACGTACCGGCTGAGGCAGCCTCGCGAGACGAGCC
>CALMEC010000170.1 GCA_937862675.1 uncultured Actinomycetes bacterium | reverse complement strand
CATCTGCGCCGCTTCGGCCGCGCGCTCACCGGCAGCCAGGCGAGCGGCGATGCGTATGTCGCGGCGGTGCTCGAGGCGGCGCGCACCCGGGCGCGCCAGGCGGCGAGTCCGCGAGCACGAGCATGGTCGTCGACCGCGAGCGCGGTGGACCCGATGTGCGCGGGAAAGTACGACGTGCGGGCGTAGTCCTGCACCATGCGGTGGGTGGTGAACTGTGCGCCGAGCACCGCGATGGATGCCCGCATGCGCTCTGTCCACTCGCGGGGAAGGCCGCTGACGTCGCGCCGGTAGAACATCGGGACGATCTCCTGCTCCAGCAGGTTGAACAGGGCATCGCACTCGATCGCGTCCTGCTCGTCGGGGTCGGCGTAGGTCTCTCCGGTCCCGATGGACCAGCCCACCTCCGGGGTGTACCCCTCGACCCACCAGCCGTCGGGGATGGACACGTTGAGCGTGCCGTTGATGGCCGCCTTCATCCCGCTCGTCCCGGACGCCTCCATGGGCCGCCGGGGGGCGTTCAGCCAGATGTCGCAGCCCGAGACGAGCAGCCGCGACAGGTTCATCTCGTAGTCCTCCAGGAACACCAGGCGCTGGTGGGCGTTGGTCCCCTGGGAGAAGCGTGCGATCTCCTGGATGAGCTCCTTCCCCGGGGAGTCGGCGGGATGGGCCTTTCCGGAGAAGATGAACTGGACCGGCCGCTCGGTGTCGGTGAGGAGCCTCACCAGGCGCTCGGGCTGGCGGAAGAGGAGCGTCGCGCGCTTGTAGGTGGCGAACCGCCGGGCGAAGCCGATGGTGAGGATGTCGGGCCGCAGCATCTCGTCGGACTGACGCACGACGGTGGGTGACGCGCCCCGGCGGCGCAGCTGCCATGCGATGCGCTCGCGGGCCACCATGACGAGGCGCTCGCGTCGACGTTGCTTGACGCGCCACAGCTCGCCCAGCGGGATGTTGCGGGCACGTTCCCACGTGCTGTGGTCACCGGGTTCGGCCGCCAGTCGCGGTCCGACGTACCGGTCGATCAGCTGCGCCATCTCGCGCGCCAGCCATGTGCGCGGGTGGACGCCGTTGGTGATGCTCGTGATCGGGACCTCGGAGACGCGCAGACCCGGCCAGAGCGAGTGCCACATCTCGCGCGACACTGCGCCGTGGAGGGCGCTGACCCCGTTGGCGAAGGCGGACGTGCGAAGCGCGAACGGCGTCATGCCGAACTCGGCGTCGTCCCGTCCGGGCTCGTGCCCGAGCGCCAGCAGCATCGGCCACTCGAGGCCCAGCTCGGCCGCGACGGGCTCGAGGTACGGCTGCAGCAGCGCGGTGTCGAACACCTCGTTGCCCGCCGGCACCGGCGTGTGCGTGGTGAAGACGGTCGACGCGGCGACCTGCTCCAGGGCTGCGGCGAACTCGAGTCCGTCGTCCGCGCGCAGCGACCGCATGCGCTCGAGAGCGAGGAACGCCGAGTGCCCCTCGTTCATGTGGAACACGGTTGGCCGGATGCCCAGGCGGGCGAGGGCACGGGCGCCACCCACGCCGAGGAGGAGCTCCTGCCGGAGGCGCATCTCCCGGTCGCCCCCGTAGAGCGTCCGGGTGATCGCGCGGTGATCGGGGTCGTTGGCCTCTACGTCGGTGTCGAGGAGGTACAGCGGCACGCGTCCGACCTGTACCCGCCAGACGTGCGCGTGCACCTCGGTGCCCGCCATCGTCACCTGGATGGAAAGGGGGGCGCCGTCCTCGGCCAGCTCACGCGTGACGGGCATGGTGGCCCAGTCGTTGGCCGGGTACAGCTCCTGCTGCCATCCGTCGACGTTGAGGGCCTGGCGGAAGTATCCGGATCCGTACAGGAGGCCCACGCCGACCAACGGGAGGCCAAGGTCGGACGCGGACTTGAGGTGGTCGCCGGCGAGGACGCCCAGCCCTCCGGAGTAGATGGGGAGTGACTGGTCGAGGCCGAACTCCAGTGAGAAGTAGGCGACCGTCAGGTCACGGATGTCGTCCGTCGCCTCCGACGCGAACCACGCGTCGCCGCTGCACTCCTCCACCATGCGCGCATGCAGGCGCTGCGCCTCGGCGACGAAGCTCTCGTCGCCGGCCGCCGCCTCGAGGACGCGCTGCGGAACCGTCGCCAGCGTCGTGGCCGGGTTGCGCCCGGACTCCATCCACGTGTCGGGGTCGAGCCGCGCGAAGAGGACGGCGACCTCCGGCGTCCACGAGTACCAGAGGTTGTGGGCGATGTCGACGAGCCCGGCGAGGGACTCGGGGATGTCGGGCTGGACCTCGAAGCGGTGGATTCTCATCGCGTCAGGGTACCCGGCACGTCGTCGGCAGGTCCGTCAGTCAGGTGCCGGGACGGACTCCTCCTTGGGCTCGGCCTCGAGCTTGTAGCCGACCCCGTACCGGGTCTGGATGAAGGTGTGACGCGACGAGCGCCGGTCGATCTTCTCGCGCAGGCGCCGGACGAAGACGTCGACCGTCCGGTCGCGGTGAGTGGCGGGGCGTCCCCAGACGCGCTGGAGGAGCTCGTCCCGGGTGAGGACCTTGCCGCGGTCCATCGCGAGCGTGTAGATCAGCCGGAACTCGGTGGGGGTGAGCTCGGCGCTCCGTCCGTCCACGTACGCCTGGACGTCGTCGGGGTCGATCCGCAGCTCGGCGATCTCGACCGCGTCTCCGCGCCGCATCTCGGTCTCGCGGCCCCCGCGGCGCGCGGCGGCGGAGACGCGGGCGACCAGCTCCTTCATCGAGAAGGGCTTCACCAGGTAGTCGTCCGCCCCGATCTCGAGGGCGTGCACGCGGTCGTGCTCGGTGCCGCGGGCGCTGACCACGATGATGGGGGTGCCGATGCCCTCGGCACGGGCCGTCTCGACCAGCTTCCACCCGTCGATGCCGGGGAGCATGAGATCGAGGACGCAGACGTCGGGTTGCTCGAAACGAAGACGTGCCAGCCCGGTCTCGCCCTTGCCCACCCAGATCGGCTCGAAACCGGCCGCGTGGAGATGACGCGCCATGCCGTGGCCGATCAGTTCGTCATCTTCGATGATGAGGACCTTGTTCATGTCATGGGATGATGGAGGAGAAACGGGTCCCAACGGGTCGCAGGTAGGTCAACATCTGGTGAACGCATGGTAAACGGACGAGATGATCAGAGGGGACGGATCCTCATCGAGGAGAGCCGCGAGGCGATCGTCGTGCTCGACTCCGCGGAGCGGATCGTGCTGGCCAGCCGGCGTGCCCGGGAGATGTACCCGGAGGTCGCGCCGGGGCAGCCGATCCCGGCGGCGGTGGCCACGCGCCGCGAGGCGGCCGTGGTCCTGGAGATCCCCTACGAGATCGACGGCGAGACCGAACGGCTCGTCTACCTGAGCCGGCCCGGGGATCTGCGCGCATACGAGGAACTCCGGGCGGGTTTCACCGCCGACGCCGCGCACGAGCTGCGCACGCCCCTGGCACGCCTCCTCGCGCTGTTCGAGTCGGCGGAGCTGCCGGGTTCCGACATCCCCTCGCTCGTGGACCGGGCGCGTCGCGAGGTGGGGCAGATGGGCGAGCTCATCGACGACGTCCTGTTCCTCGGCGAGCTGGAGACGGGGCACGCCGTGGTCGGGCTGGGGCCCACGGCCGTCATCCCGATCGTGCGGGAGGTCGCGGACGAACTGCAGGAGCGCGCCGAACGCGCCGGTGTCCACATCCACGTCTCCGGCGAGGATGACGCGCATGTGGGTGTCCGTCCGCGCATGCTGCGCGTCCTCGTCATCAACCTCATCGAGAACGCCATCCGCTATGCCGGCACGGACTGCCGGCTCGACCTGACCGTGGAGCGCGACGGGCAATGGATCATCTTCACGGCGGCCGACACGGGGCGCGGCGTGCCCCCGGACGCGATCGCGCGCCTCTTCGAGCGTTTCTACCGCGCCGACGCCGCCCGCGCATCCCGCGGCACCGGCTTGGGTCTCGCCTTCGTCAAGCACGTACTGACCCGCCACGGCGCACGGCTCGACGTCCAGTCGGCGCCCGGCCGCGGCAGCACCTTCTCCGCCATCTTTCCGGCTTCGCGGACGCTGGAACAGGCAGCGGCCGCCGCCCGGATCATCCCTTTTCCGGAGCGCGAGCAGGGCGGCCGCCTGAGCGCCTGAGCGGGGTT
>CALMEC010000169.1 GCA_937862675.1 uncultured Actinomycetes bacterium | reverse complement strand
CGAACTTGAACTGCGCCGGTGCCGGATCCGTGGTCGTGGGAGCCGCCTGCCAGGTGCCCTCGACGCTCGTCTGCAGCGCGGCCATCCAGCCGTCCTGCGAGAAGACGAGCGCGGACCGGGTCGCCTCCGGCTCGTTGACCAGCCGTCCGTCCTGCAGGAAGAGGCCGGAGGGGACGCCGGTGTCCCAGTTGAAGAAGTCCCCGTTGACGGCGGCGACGGCGCCCGAGGTCGTCCGCGCCCGGACCGCGGACGTGAGCAGGCCGCGCGGCCGGCCGAAGTTGGTGGGCTGCGCGGTGATCAGCGGACTCCGGTTGACCCGGGTGATGTGGATGACCTGGCCGCCCGTCGCCACGCGCTCGTAGGTGATGCCGGGAGCGACCTGGGTTCGGGCGCCGAGCGCGGGGGACACGGCGGCGGCGAGGCACGAGGCGGCGACGATGACGGTGGAGACAGTGCGACGCACGATGACCCTTCGGAGTCGGAACGGTGGATTCGCGTGGGCGGATCCGTCCACCCACGCGAGGTGCGTACCCGATCAGACGCGTTACTCCTGCATCAAGCGTCGATGTCCGAGTGCGACAGCCGACGTAAACAATCCATGAGGCCTGGCGTCGACGGGTGCCGGAACGGCCGTTGCTAGTGTCCCGCGTCGGAGGTTCCCCAGGGTGCGGCAGGTGGGACGCCGCCGGGACGAGGAAGCAGGAGGCGCCCGCATGGGACACGGGGCGCCGGCGATGGCGGGGTCTGCCGCGTGCGGGCGCCGGGCATCGGGTGACCTGACCCGGCGGGCGGCACACCGGGCCGTCAGGAGACCCCCGATGCGGGAGGTTAGACTCGGCAGCCGTGCCGTCGGACCAGGGAGATGCACTTTGAGCGTGCCGTTGATGGATATCCAGGCGCAGTACCAGCCGCTTCGGGCGGAGATCGATGCGGCGATCGGCGCGGTGCTGGACAGCGGGCGATTCATCCTCGGGCCGGAGGTCTCGGCTCTCGAGTCGGACGTGTCGCAGCGTCTGCAGGGGCGGCCCTGCGTCGGTGTCGGCAACGGGACCGACGCCCTCGTGATCGGCCTCCAGGCACTGGACGTCGGTCCCGGCGACGAGGTCATCACCACCCCGTACACCTTCTACGCGACGGCCGAGGCCATCGCGCGGCTGGGCGCGGTGCCGGTCTTCGTGGACATCGACCCGCAGACCGCCACCATCGACCCGGACGCGATCGAGGACGCCGTCACCGAGAAGACGAAGGCCATCATCCCCGTCGACATCTTCGGGCACCCGGCCGACATGACCCCCATCCTCACCGTGGCGGCCGAGAACGGCCTCTCGGTGATCGAGGACGCGGCACAGTCCTTCGGGGCGGCCGACAACGAGTGGGCGGTCGGCACGGTGGGCGACATCGTCACCTTCAGCTTCTTCCCCACCAAGAACTTCCCGGGCATCGGGGACGGCGGCATGGTCGTC
>CALMEC010000168.1 GCA_937862675.1 uncultured Actinomycetes bacterium | reverse complement strand
GCCGCCCCGGAGACCGACTTCCAGCCGGTTCGCGAGGACGCGGTGTGCCGGTACATGAAGATGATCACCCTCGAGAAGGTGCGCGACGCCCTCCGCGACTGGAAGTACGAGGTCAAGGTGCCCGAGGAGATCGCCGACAAGGCACGTCTGTCGATCGAGCGGATGATCGCCGTCGGCTGACGCAGGGAGGGTGGACTCCGGTGGTCCCGTGACCGCTAGGCGTCCCGCGGTCATTTACTCACCGATAATGGTGAACAAAGTTCGAATTAGGCTCTATTTCACCTGATCCGGTGTACCATGATGGATCATGAGATCGCATTCCGGAGATGATGACGCCGCACTCGCGGCGGTCGGCCGAGGGGTGCGCCGTGCCCGGATCGACGCCGGGCTGCGGCAGGCCGACCTCGCGGCGCGTGCGGGGGTGGGGGCAAACACCGTGAGTCGCATCGAGACCGGGTTGTCGGTGTCGATGGCGCTGTTCGTCCGCGTGCTGCGCGAACTGGGTCTGCTGGAGCGTCTCATCCACGTCTTCCCGGCCGAGGGTCTCTCGCCCGCCGAGGAGGCGGCCGCCCTCGCCGGCCATCGTGAGCGGATGCGGGTGCGGAAGCCCGCTCCCGGGCGCGACGCGACCCCATGGCGTTGGGGTGACGAGAAATGAACGCCCGCGTCGTCCTCTGGGGCAGTGTCATCGGGTACGTCTCGGACGGGGCGGACGGCATCGCCGCCTTCGAGTACGACCGGGACTTCCTGCGATCGGGCATCGAGGTGTCCCCGGTCGTGATGCCGCTCGGTCCGGGTGTGCGCAGCTTCCCGGATCTCTCTCCCAGCACTTACCGTGGCCTGCCCGGTCTTCTGGCCGACAGCCTCCCGGACCGCTTCGGAAACGCGCTCATCCGCGCCTGGGCCCGACGCCAGGGGCGTGACGACGGCGACCTGACCGGTGTCGCGGCCCTGTGTTACATGGGTTCCCGTGGGATGGGCGCCCTGGAGTACGTTCCGGCCCACGATCCGGACATCGCCGACACGGATCCGCTGGACATCGGCGAGCTCGCCGTGCTTGCGGACAACGTCCTTCGCGAACGGGCCGGGTTCTCGGTGGTCGCCGCATCCTCCGAAGCGCTCCAGCGCATCCTCTCGGTGGGATCGTCGGCGGGTGGGGCCCGGGCCAAGGCGGTGATGATGTGGAACGCGACGACGGGGGAGATGCGCTCGGGGCAGGCCCCGCACGTCCCGGGCTTCGAGCACTGGATACTCAAGTTCGACGGCGTCTCCGAGAACCGCGACCGTGAACTCGCCGATCCGGTGGGCCACACCCTGGTGGAGTACGCGTACTCGCTGATGGCGCGGCAGGCGGGGATCGAGATGCCGGAGACCCGTCTTCTGCACGAGGGCGGCCGCAGCCACTTCATGGCGAAGCGGTTCGACCGGACCTCCGACGGCGGGAAGGTCCATATGCAGACGCTGAACGGCCTGGCCCATTTCGACTTCAACATGGCCCGGGTCCACGGATACGAGGACGCCATGCGGGTCGCGCTCCGGATCGACGTCCCGCCTGGCGATCGGGCCGAGCTCTACCGGCGGATGGCGTTCAACGTGCTCGCCCGAAACCAGGACGACCACACCAAGAACATCTCGTTCCTCATGGACCGCGACGGCCGCTGGCGTCTCTCGCCCGCATACGACGTGACGTACGCCTACAACCCCGCCGGCCGATGGACGGGGACCCACCAGATGCTGGTGAACGGCCGGGCCGACGGGTTCACGACGGAGGACCTGCTGGCCGCGGCCACTCACGCGCGACTCAAGGCCGGCGAACCGCAGCGCATCATCCGCGAGGTCGCCGCCGCGGTCCGGGCGTGGCCTCAGCACGGTGAGGAGGCCGGAGTGTCGCCGGAGGCGATCCATGCGATCGGGAGCACCCACCGTCTGGCGCTCGTGCCCTGACGCGCCGCGCGGGCTCACCGGTCCGGGTCGTCCACGCCGGATCGACGACACCGGCGGACCGAAGAGCGCGTGTTAAGTGTCTGACACCAGCGCTGTCAGCCGGGTGA
>CALMEC010000167.1 GCA_937862675.1 uncultured Actinomycetes bacterium | reverse complement strand
CTGGCGCCCGGTTTTGCAGTGTACGACACCTGGTCATTCCACTATGAAAACAACGGCCTCAACGAGGACGATACTTGGTTCGATGGCAGCAATTGGAACCCGAATTCGACGCCCCCGGCGCAAGCCTGGCGCAGCGTTGTCGACCAAGGTACAGACGGGCTGGACAACAATGCCGCACTCGGCGTCGACGACGTTGGCGAGCGCGAGACCACGCCGCCCTACGACCACCCGCTGCGCGGGATGCAGGCGCTCATTCGCACTTACGAACACGATAGCCGGGCGATTCGACAGGTGCGGGTGACGCAGCACTTTATGCAAGAGTAGAAGTTTGTCAGTGGTCCGTGGTTCGTTGTCCGTTGTGTTCGATGGCTTTACAACGGACAACGGACAACGGACAACGGACCTTCATGCACACTATCCGTCTTCGTGGTCCCTGGGCGGTGGAACCGATAGAGCGGTCCGTGCTGCAGCCGGACGGGTCGTACAGGCTGGCCGAGGACGGTTTGCCTCCGGCGACGCGGGCGACGATGCCGGCGGATTGGTTGGGACTCTTTGGGGCCGATTTTCTTGGTCGCGTTCGGTATCGGCGGACATTTCAGAAGCCGACGGGATTGGATGCGGGTGAGCGGGTGTTTCTTGTCGTTGAGGGGCCGCGGTCGCGCGGACGGGTCGAGCTAGGCCGGCGGCCGCTCGGGAACGTTGCCGAAGGGGCAGCGTTACGGGTAGATATTACCGAGCGATTGGAAGATCATAATACGCTTGAAATCGAGGTCGACCACCCCGCGCTCGATGAAGCTGGCAACCCCTTAAGAACTCCGACGCGGTCGGCTGCGGGCGTTCCTCCTCCCCGAAGAGCTCCTCGTGGAGCTTCTCGCCGGGACGGATGCCCACCACCTCGATGGCGATGTCCCGGCCCGGCTCGTGGCCGGACAGCTCGATCATGCGACGTGCGAGGTCGATGATCCGGACCGGGTCGCCCATGTCCAGCACGAAGATGTCGCCGCCATCGGCGATGCCCGTCGCGGCGATCACCAGCTGGACCGCCTCCGGGATGGTCATGAAGAAGCGGGTCATCTCGGCGTGGGTGACCGTGACCGGGCCGCCGCGCTCGATCTGCTTGCGGAAGATCGGCAGCACGGAGCCCGAGGAGCCGAGCACGTTGCCGAAGCGCACGGCCGCGAATCGGGTGTCGGAGGTGCCGTGCGACTCCACGACGCGCTCGGCGAGCGCCTTCGAGCCGCCCATCACGGTCTTGGGCTCGACGGCCTTGTCCGTGGAGATGAGACAGAACCTCTGCACGCCGTAGCGATCGGCGAGATCCGAGAGGCGCGCGGTGGCGATCGCGTTGTTGGCGATGGCCTCGAGCGGGTTGAGCTCCATCATCGGCACGTGCTTGTAGGCGGCCGCGTGGAAGATGACGGACGGCCGGTGCTCGCCGATGATCCGTTCCATCACCGTCTCGTCGCGGACGTCGGCGATGATCGGGATGACGCGTCCCCGGCCGGACACCTGTCGGTCGATCTCGAAGAGGTTGTTCTCGGCGTGGTCGACCATGACCAGCTTGGCCGGCCCCGCGCGCAGCACCTGGCGGCAGAGTTCCGAGCCGATGGATCCGCCGGCGCCGGTGATGAGGACGGACTTCCCGTTGAGATAACGCGAGACCCGCTCGAACTCGATGCGCACGGGGGCACGGCCGAGGAGGTCCTCGACGCTGACGTCGCGCAGCAGGCGCACGGTGACCTCGCCCGAGATGAGCTCGGGCAGACCGGGCAGGGTCTTGCAGTTGACACCCGCGGCACGACAGGCGTCCGTGATCTCACGTCGCACCGAACCGGGTGCCGAGGGCATGGCGATGATGACCTCGTCGACCGCCGTGTCGCGCAGGATGGAGGGGAGCTCGGCGCGGGTGCCGAGCACGCGGACCCCCTGGACGCGCAGGCCCGCCTTGCGGCTGTCGTCGTCGATGATCCCGACCGGCATGTAGCCGAGCACGCGGCTGCGCTGCATCTCGCGCAGCATGATGTTGCCGGCGTCGCCCGCGCCGCAGATGAGAACGCGCCGCCCCTTCCGGGCGACGAGGTCGAGCCGCGAGGGTCGCTCCATCAGGCTGCGCACGAGGAAGCGCGCACCCCCGATGAGCGACAGCGTCATGAAGAAGTCGAGGACCAGGACGCCTCGCGGCACGGGGACCGCACGGCCGCTCAGGCGGTGGACCGGCTGCCAGAACGAGAGCACGGTCGTGATGAGGATGGTGGACGCGATCACCGCGACGACGATGGCCTGCAGGTCGCGGATGCTCGTGAAGCGCCACCACTTGGTGTAGAAACGCGCCACCACGAAGACCACGAGCTTGATGGCGATCACCACGCCCAGCGTGGCGAAGAACATGTCGCGGTAGACCCCCTGCAGCCCGCCGTCGAAGCGGAAGGCGAAGGCGAGGTACCAGGCGAGGACGACGAGGACGCCGTCGGCGGCGATCTGGATCAGACGGTGCAGATGACGCCGCCAGCCGCTCGTGCTGGGCAGAACACTCACTCGGACGAGTCTACCCTCTGGCCTCGCCGCATCGCGTTCCCGGGGTCCGTCCGCCGGTTCGGGGACCGGGTCACCGTCCGAGGATGGCGTCGATCAGGAACTCGGGGTCGCGCAGCGGCGGCGGGGTCGTGCGGTCACGCCGGACCACGGCGATGTCGTCGACGGTCTCGACGCGGGTGAGTCGTCCGTCGGCGATGAGGCGGCGGTCGACGGCTCCCAGGCGGCCGGCGAACGGCGTGTAGGCCGGGACCCCCAGCGCGACGGCCTCGCGGTTCATCGTCCCGCCGGCGCTCACCACGAAGTCCGCCCGCTCGATGAGCGACGGCCCGTCGACCGGGCGCTCCGGGACGATGAACGGCCCTCCCTGGAGGGATCTCCTCTGTTCATCCGTCCGCGGAAGCACCACAGCCTGAACATCGACTTGAGATTGAGACACACGCTCCAGCACGCTCGAGAAGAGCTCGGTGGAGCGCCCGCGGTGGTAGAGGGTCACCTCCGGCGCCGGGCGGAGCACCGCGACCACGGCGTCGTCGCGGAGTCCGAGCTCGCCGGAGACGGAGGGATCGCTGACATGGTCCGCCAGGTAGTACTCCTCCTTCAGCCCGGGGT
>CALMEC010000166.1 GCA_937862675.1 uncultured Actinomycetes bacterium | reverse complement strand
CGCCGGGACGACGCCGGTGTGGCCGACCATGTCGGCGTTCGCGAAGTTCACGACGACGAGGTCGGGCGTGGAGTCGGAACGGATGCCCTCCACCACGGCGGCGCCGACACCGGCCGCGCTCATCTCGGGGGCCTCGTCGTAGGTCGCGACGTGCTGGGGCGACTGGATGAGGATGCGCTCCTCGCCGTCGAACGGCTCCTCGCGGCCGCCGTTGAAGAAGTAGGTGACGTGCGCGTACTTCTCCGTCTCGGCGATGTGCAGCTGGTGGAGGCCCATGCCGCTGACGTGCTCGGCCAGGCCCTGGCGGACGTTCTCCGACTCGAACGCCACGGGAAGCGTCCACTCGGACCGGTACCGGGTCATGGTCGCCATGTGCGGCGCGGGCCAGTCGCCGCCACGGTCGAACCCGTCGAAGGCCGGATCGGACAGCGCCTGCGTCAGCTGACGGGCACGGTCGGGACGGAAGTTCCAGTAGATGACCGCGTCCCCGGGTCGGACGCGTCCGACCGACGGATCGCCGATCACCCACGGCTCGACGAACTCGTCGGTGACGCCGCGATCGTAGCTCGCGCGCATGGCCGCGGCGGCCGTGTCGGCGCGTTCCCCCTCGCCGTGCACCATTGCCTCGTACGCGCGCCGGGTGCGGTCCCACCTCTTGTCACGGTCCATCGCCCAGTAGCGGCCGCAGACCGTCGCCACGGTGACCCCGTCGGCCTCCATCGCCTGGATGTGTCCCAGGGCGTCGTCGGGCCGCGAGTCGCGACCGTCGGTGAGCGCGTGCACGTACAACCGCTCCACACCGCGCTCGCGGGCCATGGCCACGAGCGCATCCAGATGACGCTGACTGGCGTGCACGCCGCCGCTGCCGATGAGCCCGACGAGATGGAGGGCGTGGCCCCGTCCGATGTCCATGGCCTCGACCAGGGCGGGGATCGTCCGGATCGATCCGTCGGCGATGGCTTCGTCGATCCGCACGAGCATCTGCGGGACCCGCCGTCCGGCGCCGAGATTGAGATGGCCGACCTCGGAGTTCCCCATCTGCCCGTCCGGCAGGCCGACGGGCAGCCCCGATGCGTTCAGGCGCGTGCCCGACCCCTCACGTGCCAGCGCGTCGAGGTTCGGTGTGTTCGCGAGCGCCACGGCGTTGCCCGGTCCCGCAGGGGCGATTCCGAATCCGTCGATGACGACGAGGACGAGTGGAGAGGCCATTGCGCTCCGATCAGAGATGGATGGACATGGACCGGGATCGCGCGCCCGGGGTGCATCGCCGATGCCGCATGGTCAGGCTGCGACGGCCCCGCGGACGACGGCGGCGAACTTCTGCGGATCCAGGCTGGCCCCGCCGACCAGCCCGCCGTCGACGTCCGGCTGGGAGAACAGCTCGGCGGCGTTGTCGGGGCTGACACTTCCTCCGTAGAGAACGCGCAGGCCGTCACCGTCGAACCGCTCCGCGGCCACGTGGCGGACATGGGCGCAGGCCTCCTGGGCCTGCTCCGGGCTGGCGACGCGCCCGGTGCCGATGGCCCAGATGGGCTCGTAGGCGATCGCGACCCGGTCCTGCTCCTCCGGAGAGACGAGCGCGAGGCCCGAACGGACCTGTCCGGTGAGCCAGTCGAGGGTCTCCCCCGCATCCCGCTGATCGAGCGACTCGCCGCAGCACATGATGACGCGGAGCCCCGCGTCCAGGGCAGCCCGCACGCGTGCGGCGACCTGGTCGTCCGTCTCTCCCGCGGCACGCCGTTCGGAGTGCCCGACGAGTGTGCCGGTGGCACCGGTGGACAGCACCATGCCGGCGCTGATCTCCCCGGTGTGGGCGCCATCCGCCGCCTCGTGCACGGCCTGGGCGAAGACGGCGATGCCCGAGCCGCTGAGGGCCGTGGCGGCGGCGTCCAGCGCGATGTACGGCGGACAGACGGCGATCTCGACGCCGGAGACGTCGGCGAGGAGTCCCGCGAGGGTCCGGCAGTGGTCGGTGGCCTCGGCCGCCGTCTTGAACATCTTCCAGTTGCCGGCGACGATGGGTGTGCGTGTGCTCATGATTCCAGGAGTGCGGCGACGCCGGGAAGGGTGCGTCCCTCGAGCATCTCCAGGGATGCCCCGCCGCCGGTGGAGACGTGGGTGAACTTGTCGTCGAGGCCGAACTGGGCGACGGCGGCACCGGAGTCGCCGCCCCCGACAACCGTGGTGGCGGAGGACTCGGCCATCGCCTCGGCGACGGCGCGTGTGCCCGCGGCGAACGGCGGGATCTCGAAAGCCCCCATCGGGCCGTTCCAGAACACCGTGCCGGCCTCCGCGACGGCCTCGGCGTAGACGGCAGCGGTGCGCGGACCGATGTCCACGCCCATCCCCCAGTCCGGGATGGCGTCGCTGGGGAGCACCTCCTGCCGGCTCTCGGCGGCGAAGGTGTCGGCCACCAGGACGTCGATCGGGAGCTGCAGCGTGCAGTTGACCTGTGCGGCGCGATCGAGAAGCTCACGTGCGAGCTTCTGCGTGTCCTCGTCCTCGTGGAGCGACTTCCCGACCGGGTCGCCGAGAGCGGCGAAGAACGTGAAGCACATCGCCCCGCCGATGAGGATGCGGTCCGTCACCCGGAGCAGGTGCTCGATGAGCGGCAGCTTGTCCGAGACCTTGGAGCCCCCGAGGACCGCGACGAACGGGTGCTTCGGCTTCTCGAGGAGACCGCCGATGAACGCGACCTCACGGGCGAGGAGCAGGCCGGCGGTGGCGGGGAGGACGTGCGCGACGCCCTCCGTCGACGCATGCGCCCGGTGCGCCGCGCCGAACGCGTCGTTGACGTACCGGTCGAAGCCGGCGGCGAGGTCCTTCGCGAACGCCGGGTCGTTCTTCTCCTCCTCCGGATGGAACCGGAGGTTCTCCAGCAGCAGCACCTGACCGGGCCGGAGGGCGTCGACCTTCGCGCGGACCGCGTCACCGACGCTGTCCGGTGCCAGCTCGACCGGGACGCCGAGGAGCTCGGACAGACGGGTGGCCACCGGTGCGAGCGACAGCTCGGGCTTCACCTCGCCCTTGGGGCGCCCGAGATGGCTGCAGACCGCGACCGCCGCACCGGCGTCGAGCAGATGCTTGATCGTCGGGACCGACGCGCGGATGCGGGTGTCGTCGGTGATCCGGCCGTCGTCCAGCGGCACGTTGAGGTCCGACCGGACCAGGACCTTCGTCCCGGCCCAGTCGCGACCCGCCGTGGTGATGTCGATGAGGGCCATCGCTCAGCCGGCGAGCTTCTGGCAGAGCTCGACGACGCGGTTGGAATAGCCCCACTCGTTGTCGTACCAGGTGACGATCTTGACGAAGTTGCCGTTGACCATCGTGAGCTGCGAGTCGAAGATCGACGAGTGCGGGTCGCCGACGATGTCGGCCGACACGATCGGGTCCTCGGTGTAGGCCAGGATGCCCTTCATCGGGCCCTCGGCGGCCGCCTTCATCGCCGCGTTGATCTCCTCCTTGGAGGTCTCGCGACCGACCTCGCAGGTGAGGTCGACGACCGAGCCGTCCGGGACGGGCACGCGCATCGCGATGCCGTCGAGGACGCCCTTCAGCTCCGGCATGACCTCGCCGATCGCCTTCGCGGCACCCGTGGACGTCGGGATGATGCTGAGCGCGGCGCTGCGGGCGCGACGGAGGTCGGAGTGCGGAAGGTCGAGGATCCGCTGGTCGTTGGTGTAGGCGTGGGTCGTCGTCATGTAGCCGCGCTTGATGCCCACCAGCTCGTGGAGCACCTTGGCGACCGGCGACAGGCAGTTGGTGGTGCAGGACGCGTTGGACACGATGTCGTGCTTGGACGCGTCGTACTGGTCGTCGTTGACGCCCAGGCAGACCGTGAGGTCCGGGTTCTTCGCCGGGGCGGAGATGACGACCTTCTTGACGCTGCCGCCGAGGTGGGCGGCGGCCTTGTCGCGCTCGGTGAAGAGCCCGGTGCTCTCGATGACGACGTCGACGTCCTGGTCGGACCACGGGATGTCGGCGGGGTTGCGCTCGGAGTGGACGACGACCGTGTTGCCGTCGACGACGATGCTGCCGTCGGCCACCTCGACCGTGCCGGGGTAGCGGCGGAAGACCGAGTCGTACTTCAGAAGGTGTGCCAGCGTCGGTGCATCGGTGATGTCGTTGATCGCGACGATGTCGACGCCGTCGTTGGCGTCACGCGCGGCGCGGAAGACGTTGCGACCGATGCGACCGAACCCGTTGATTCCGACTCGAAGACCCATTCCAGCTCCTGTGTGAGTTCACGGATGTGCCCGCGAGCCTACCAACCGTCCGGTGCCGCTGGAACACTGGCCGGATGGTCGCACGCACCATTCTGGCCGTGTCAATCGCCGCTCTGTGCCTGTCCGGATGCGGTGACACGGCGACGACCCCGACCGGGACGGCGGGGACCACGCCGACGACCGCGGTCGTCGCATCGGTGACCGACGGCGACACCGTCAGGGTCCGCATCGGCGGCGGGACGACCCGGGCGGTCCGCCTGCTGGGTGTCGATGCGCCGGAGGTCCGCCATCCGGATCAGGCGGAGGAGTGCTACGGCGACGAGGCAACCCGGATCGCCGGCGAGCTCATGCCCGTCGGCGCCTCCGTGCGCCTCGTGGCGGACCCCACCCAGGATCGCATCGACCGCTACGGACGTCTGCTGGCCTACGTCCACCGTCGTGGCGCGACCGTTTCCGTCAATGAGACTCTCGTCGCCCGTGGGGCGGCGACGGTGTACGTCTACCGTGACCGCCCGTTCACCCGGCACGCGGCGTTCGTCGCCGCGGAGTCCGAGGCGCGGAAGGCCCGCCGCGGACTCTGGGCGGCGTGCCGGTCCTGACCGCGGGATCAGGGATGTGCGCCGTCATCGGCGCGGGCGTCGCGTCGTCTCCCCCTTCCTCCCGGACACCGTTCCCCGGACGTGCGGATACACCGGGCGACGGCCCCATCCGCAACGGCCGGCGTTGTCATCGCCGGTGCCTGGCACCGGCGATGACACGCGTCCGGCGTCCTGCGACGGATAACACACCTCCTTGCAGGGAAAAGCGTCCTGTCGGCCGTCGCCGTGTCACTCCCGGTGCCTGGCACCGGGAGTGACACGGCGTCTCCTCGACCGCCGGATCGCGGCCGAGCCCACGGGCGATGCCGCAGTCAGCCGGGCACGCTCCACCGATCGCCCCCCCGACGTCGGGAGAGGCGCGGCGACGATCACCTCACCCGCGGATCCGGTTGCTATCCCGCCGGACGGATCGGCGCGACCGTCCACATCGGACTCCGCGCGATGTCGCAGGCGTTGCCCGTGTAGAGGTAGTCGTCATACCCGGGGTCGAGCACGAGGTGCTGCCAGTCCAGGCCGTCCTCGTTCAGGATGTCCGTCGGTGACCCGACGACGTGACCGGTGCCGTCGTAATGCGGGGCACAGGCCTGGACGGCACCGAAGAGGTGCGCCATCTCGTGGGCGAGGAGGTAGGTCCCGCCGTCGGGCCACGCCGAGTCGATCGACGGGGTGACGTCACAGGCCGTCTGCCACAGGACGGCCCCGGTCGGGAGGAACGGGCCGTTCCCGACGGACGATGAGGTGGCGACACCGCAGGGATGGATCTGCGGCACCCCGGCGGCGATCCAGACCACGTCCACGACCAGGCCCGCCACGGGACGGGAGGCAGCCTTCACGTCCTGGAGGACGGGACCCTGTGTGCCGCCGTTGTACTCCGCGGTGGACCTCGGGAGATCCACGATGCGGACGTCGATCCGGCCGGACCGGTCACGGATCCAGCGGGGTCGGGCACCGTTCGCGGACTGGCCGGCGAACCAGTCGGTCACCACCTCGGCCTCATGCCGGATGGCGGCGACGGCGCCGGGCGGGGCGGCCTGGTCACGGGGAAGCGCCAGGGTCAACCGGAAGGCGGGGCCACGGTCGACCGGAGCCGTCACCCGCTTCGCGGTGCCGTCGGCCGTGGTGGCGACCGACCCGCTCGGCGCGGACGCGCGGACCCCGGCGGCACGCGCGATGTTCCTCGCGTAGATCGGGGGATACCCCGTCACCCTCGGACACCCCGGGAGCGTCGTCCGAACCGCCCCCGGCGGGAGGATGAGCTTGGCGGAGGTCCCCATCCTGGGCGTGTATCCGATACGGACGCCCGAGTAGCCGCTGCCGTCGGCGTTCGCGAGGATCGCCATGACGATCCTGTGCGGGCCGGTCCTCTCAGCGAACCACGGGAGTCGCCGTGCGTCGACGGCCCGGTCGGTGGTCATCTCGATTCGCGGGAGACGGGCACGCCCCGCCGTCGTCCGCAGCATCGCGCGCACCCGTTGTACCCCGAGGCCCCGCGCGCCCACGATGATCTGCCCGGTCCGGGCCCGGTAGGAGAAGGACGTCCCCCCGTCCGCGTCGATCACCGCGGTGAAGCGGGGGCGCGTCGGGCACGTCGTGCCGGTCGGTCCCGGCGCGATGGTCCAGATTCCCTCGTTCGACGTCCGGGGGATCTCGTCGGACACGCGGACGTGTCGTGTCGCGCCGTGCGCCGCACCCGCCAGGACCAGGACGAGGGCCGCGCACATGAGGACGAGTCCTCCGCCGGACCGCGCGGCCCGGGGACGACGGCGTGGCCGCACGCACCGGCGCATGCGACCGATCGACGACATCGGGGTCTCCGGACTCTCGGAATCGCTCGTCACAACGGTCCTCATGGCATCACACGTCGGGGAAAGTCGGAGGCGTGCCCGAGCGGCTGGGTCATCCCGATCCGATCGGCAAGACGGCGGTTCGGTCGCGGCACTCCGACCTCGTCATCGGCAGCCCGAGACGATGCCCTGAGGGTGGGACGGCCAGGGCCGTCCCACGGCACCGCTATCCGGCCGGACGTGTCGGCGTCACCGTCCACATCGGGCTTCGCGCGATGTCGCATTCGTCACCGGTGAAGAGGTAGTCGTCGTAACCGGGATCGAGACGCAGGTCGTCCCAGTCGCGTCCCGTCGCACTGATGATGTCCTTCGACGAGTCGGTGACGTGCCCGGAGCCGTCGTTGTGCGGAGCACAGGCACGGGCGGCGCCGAACAGGTGGGTCATCTCGTGCGCGAGCAGGTACGTGCCCCCGTAGGGCCAGCCCCAGTCCGCATTCGGACGGACGTCGCACGCCGCCTCCCACAGGACGCTGCCCATGGGCCGCGAGGCGTCTGCGTCCGTGCGGCCGCCGACGGAGACGCCGCAGGGCTGACCGGCCGGCGAGCCGGCGTCGATCCAGACGACGTCGGCCACCACCCCCCGGGTCGGACGCGCGACACCCCTCACGTCGGCGAGGACGCCGTGATGATCGCCTGCCGTGTACTCCGCGGTGGTCTTCGGCAGACGCACGACGCGGACATCGATCTGCCCGGATGCGGTGCGGACCCAGCGCGGCAGGGCGCCGTTGGCCGACTGCCGGGCGAACCACGCCGTCACGGCGCCGGCCTCGCTGCGGATGGCGGCGACGGCACCCGGTGGCTCCTGCTGGTCGCGAGGGAGGGCGAGGACGAGACGGAACGCGGGTCCGACGTCGACCGTGGGCTCGGGGTCCGTCGGTGTGGCCGGATCACCGGGATCCGTGGTCGTGCCGCCACCGCCGCGCCGGATGTTCTGGGCGTAGATGGTCGGATACCCCGTGATCGTCGTGCACCCCGCCGACGTCGTGCGAACCGTCCCCGCGGGGAGGATGAGCTTCGCGTAGGTGCCCGCCTTCGGGGAGTAGGCCAGGCGGATGCCGGCATACGAACGGCTGTCGGCGTTCGCGACGATCGCCGCCACCACCCGCCGTGGGCCCGCTTTCCGCGCGAACCACGGCAGACGGCTCGCGTCGACGACGCGGTCCGTCGTGATCTCGCCCCGCGGCAACGCCGCCCGCCCGCGCGCCGTGGTCATGAGCGTCCGGACGCGACCGGTTCCCCGGCCGCGCGCGCCCACGATCGTCTGCCCCGGTTGGGGGCGGTAGAAGAAGGATGTGCGGCCGTCGGCGTCGATCACGCTGTTGAAACGCGGACGTGCCGGACAGGCCGCCCGACCTGCCATGACGACCGGCGAGGCGGCCGGCCGCACGTCGGCGCGCGACGGCGAACGCTCGGTCCGTTCCGCCGGAGATGCCGGGACGGCGTTCGCGGTCGCTCCTGCGGCGATCGCGAACGCGATGACGATGACGCCGGAGCGCAGGCGGGCCGCCTTGGATCGGAGGCGTGACCGGCGTCGAGTGGCCGGCGTATGGGTGATCATGGCCGCATCCTGGCATGCCGACCACGGATCACCGTGGTGGTGACGCTACTCGCAGCCGATGCCGTCACCGTCGCGGTCGAGGTGGCGTCCATACCCTGGATCGCCGCGATAGACGGGCGCCGCACCCGCCGCGCGGGCGGCGGAGCAGTTCGCGTAGCTGACCGTGGCCGCGCCACCTCCGGCGGGCACGTCGACGATGTGCGCCGGCGTGGCCGTCGATGCCGAGCGGCCGGAGGACCCGGACGATTCGCATGCGATTCCGTCGCCGTCGCGGTCGAGGCGGGCCGCATAGCCCGGCTGACCGCGACGCAGAGGGGCCTTGCCGGCGGCGCGGACCGCGGAGCAGTTCGCGTAGGTGACGGTCGTGACCGTCGATGCCGGCGTCTTCTTGACCGGCCTTGCCGCGGTCGATGTCGATTTCTTGGCCGGCTTCTTCTTCGCCGGTCGGGTGGATGAGGTGGTGCCCGCGGTCAGCGGAGCCGGCGCGCGAGCGACCTGGGCGTCCGCATCCTCCGAGGGTGTCGCGTCGACCGGCGTCGCATCGGCGTTCACGGAGGCCGTCGAGGACGTCTCGGGCTCATGCTCCGAGGCCGGGACCACCGCGACGACGGCGATGAGTGCGAGCACGACCGCGAGTGTCCTGCCCTTCCACGTTCGCGGGACCACCCTGCGCAGACCCGTCCGGTCCTTACCTGCGTCCATCGATGCGACTCCTCATCCGGGGCGGCCCGCGCACCGCCCGGTGTGTCTCACGATCATCGGCAGTCGTCGTCCGGACGTTGATGAGGATCCTCAGGAAATGCCCCACGCCGACTCGGGATGCCGATGTGGAGGTACCGGGTGGGCCGCGACGAGGACGACTCCCTCCGACGACGGCGATGCGAGGACGGTCCATCGCCGCCACGTGCGGGACATCCCATCGGGACCGACCTGCGCGGTGCCGGACGGGGGACGTGCCCCGAAATGCGCTTGGGGGGCCCGGAGGCCCCCCAAGACGAACCGAAGTGACGCGTGAGCGTCGGTGAGGTCTAGGCCTCGTCCGCAGCAGCGGGCTTCGGGGTGAGAGCGGCGGCCAGCTTGCCCGACAGGATGCCGAGGATGGTGCCGCAGATGAGGGTGACGAGGGAGTTGAAGAACACCCAGCCCCACGGCGTGGAGAGCACGCCGCCGGCAGCGCCGGTTCCGGCCTTGCCGTCCACGATCGACTGCACCGTGTTGTCGGTGCCGCCGCCGTTGGGGATCCAGCCGTCGAGGCCGGTCGCGATCCACCAGAGGAAGACCGATGCGAATGCGGGGAAAGTACCCGCGACGTAGTACCAGTCGCCGAGGACGAGGACCATCACGAGGATGAAGGCGAAGATGCCCACCCAGAGGGCGATGCCCCAGAAGTCCGGTGCGTCGGCCGTCTTGAAGGCCAGGCCCATCGTGAGGAGGGCGGCCACGGTGCCGAAGATGTTGGCGGTGATGATCTTGCCGAAGGCGGCGTTGTCACCACCGGCGGCGAAGAAGAGACCCCAGGCGATGAACGCCGTCGGGAGGATCAGGTGGAAGTTCTTGGGAAGTTCAAGGCCGTTGCCCAGGTCACCGTCCGTCACCCAGTGGAACGTGAAGTTCAGCGAGAACTCGGTCCACAGGAATGAGAGGACACCGATGACCAGCGCAAGCGGAAAAATTGCTTTGGCGCGAGGACCCATTGAGTCGACTCCTTGGAGAGATAAGCACGGTCAGCGCGGTCGGAGAGAAGATTGTCAACAGATGTGGGTTGACCGCGTGGCACCCCGTGACCGGGGCATTCGTGACATTCGACACCCCTCGGACAGTTTCCCCCTCTCCGGAGCGGCGCGAAAACGCTGTCTCTGGTGGCAGAGCCACCCCCCAATCGCGTTATGCAGTCGGAAGACTACGCACACGAGGGAGTTGGTTGCAAGCGTCTCAAGCTTTCTTACAAAGATCGTGAGACATCGAGGAGCCCGCATATTGCGGACGCCAGCGCCTGCGGGCAATGGCGCACGACGTCTCCCTGCTCCGCCAGATCGTGCCTGATGACACGAATGTCCATGCCGGACAGGCGCTCTTCGTCGACGAGGACGGGCTCCTGCGACTGGGCCGCGTACCGGGCGATCAGGGCAGGGTCGATCGGCCCGTCATGGAGCACCGCGGCGTCGAGTGCTCCCCCCGTCGCCTCCCAGACGGCCCGTACGTGGGCGGCCGCGTCGAGCCCGCCGGTCTCTCCGGGCTGCGTCATGATGTTGCCGATGTAGACGCGCTGCGCGGAGGTGCGCTGGAGGGCGTCCGCGATCTCGGGGATCGCGAGGTGCGGCAGCACGCTGGTGTAGAGACTGCCGGGCCCCAGGAGGACCATGTCGGCGGCGAGGAGGGCGTCGACCGCCGGCGGGTACGCCGTGGGCACCGGGTCGAGCCACACCCGCACGCATGCACCGGCGCCCGAGCCGATCTGGGTCTCGCCGCAGACCTCCTCGCCGGAGTCGCGCTCCGCCCACAGCCGCACGTGGTCGAGGGTCGTGGGGAGCACACGCCCGTTGATCTTGAGGACACGGGAGCATTCCTCGATGGCACGGTCGAAGCTTCCGGTGACCTCGGCGAGGGCCACGAGGAAGAGGTTGCCGAACGGGTGGCCGGCCAGGTCACCGTCCACGAAACGGTGCTGGAAGAGCGTCCCCATCAGCGACTCGTCGGCGGCGAGCGCGACGAGGCAGTTGCGGATGTCGCCGGGTGGAAGGACTCCCAGTTCGCGACGCAGCCGTCCGGACGAGCCGCCGTCGTCGGCGACCGTGACGATCGCCGTGATGTCGCAGTCCTCATCCTTGAGCGCCCGGAGGAGGTTGGAGAGACCGGTGCCGCCCCCCAGCGCCGCGATGCGCGGACGCGCACCCATCAGCGGGCGTTCTCGCCTTCGGGCGCGTCGAGCTGCGGTCGCGACGCCCGGTGCAGATGACGGTGGTCGACCGTGGTGTCGTACCCCATCTCGCGGTAGCGCCGGCATGTCATCTCGGCGAGACGCACGCTGCGATGACGCCCTCCGGTGCATCCGAAGCCGACCACGAGGTGCCGCTTGCCCTCCTCCGCGTAGGCGGGCAGGAGGAAGTCGAGCAGGTCGTTGAGCCGTGTCAGGAACTCATCCCATCCGTCCACCTCCTCGAGGAAGCGGATCACGGGCTCGTCCAGACCGGTCATCTCCGCGAGGCCGGGCTCGTAGAAGGGGTTGGCGAGGAAGCGCACGTCGAACACCAGGTCCACGTCCGGCGGGAGGCCGTGCTTGAACCCGAACGACAGGAAGGTGATGGACAGCCGCGAGCCGGTGGTGACGCCGGTGGCCTCGCCGAGCGCGCGGCGGAGGTCCCAGATGTTGAGGTTGGTGGTGTCGACGACCACGTCGGCGCGATCGCGCAGTGGCTCGAGCAGCTCGCGCTCGTTGCTGATGCCGTCCAGCACGCCGCCTCCACCGGACACCGGATGACGCCGGCGGGTCTCCCGGAAGCGGTTGAGCAGCGTCTCGACGGAGGCCTCGAGGAAGATGACCCGGAGACTCACGTCGTCACGTGCCGCAAGCTCGTCGAGGACCCGGACCAGGCCGGTGAAAAGGTGACGACCCCGGACGTCGCACACCACGGCGACCCGCGCCAGGTTGGATCCCTCCAGCCCCGCGATGTCGACGAGAGCGGGGATCATCCGTGGCGGGATGTTGTCGATGCAGAACCAGCCGTCATCCTCGAAGGTGCTCATGGCCTCGCTCTTGCCGGCACCGCTCATGCCGGTGATGACCGTCAGTTCGATGTCACTTCCTCCTGGCTGAGAACGCCGACGCCGTCCGGCGATGTCGTCTTGTGAAGTCGGTCGTAGACCTCCTGCGCCACCTTACGCGGCATACCCGGGACCGCCGCGATCTCGTCCGGGGACGCCCCGAGGAAGCGCTCAGGGCTTCCGAAGTGCTTGAGGATGGCGGCGCGCCGCGCGGGCCCGATCCCCGGGAGGGAGTCGAGGACGCTTCCCGTGGCCCCGCGCGCCCGCTTGCCCCGGTGGTTCTTGAGAGCGAATCGGTGTGCCTCGTCGCGGATGGCCTTGAGGATCCGCATCCCGGCGGAGTGCTCGTCCATCGGGACCGGTGTTCCCTGTCGGGGGAGATACACCTCTTCGTAGCGCTTGGCGAGCGATGCGATGGGAACGTCCGGGGCCCCGGCCTCTTCCAGGCCCCGGATGGCCGCGGCCAGCTGCCCTTTGCCGCCGTCGATCAGCACCAGATCGGGCCATTCGCCCTTGTTGCGTTCGGGATCCTCCTCGAGGGCGCGCGCGAAGCGGCGCTGGAACACTTCGCGCATCATCGCAAAATCGTCGCCCGGCTGCGTTTCCGGGCGCTTGATGTTGAACTTGCGATAGGCGCCCTTGATCCAGCCCTCCGACCCCGCAACGACCATCGCGCCGAGCGCATTGGTGCCCTGAATATGGCTGTTGTCGTAGATTTCGATGCGCTGCGGCACGTCCTCCAGATCGAACAGATCGGCAAGTTCGCGCCCCAGCTTCGCCTGGCTGCTGCTTTCCGCGAGCCGCCGGTCGAGCTCTTCTCCGGCGTTGCGCACCGCTTGTTCGAGCAGGCGCCTGCGGTTGCCGCGCTGCGGCACGCTGATCTCGACCTTGCGCCCCGCCGTCTCGCCCAGCGCCTCGGCGAGCAGCGCGCTTTCGTCGGGCTCGCAGTCGACGAGGATCAGCTTCGGTGGCGGCACGCCTTCGTAGAATTGCATGAGAAAGCTCGCCATCACCTCCTCCTCAGGCACGCCGGCGACATGCGCGGGGAAGAAGCTGCGATGCCCCCAATTTTGCCCACCGCGGATGAAGAAGCCCGCGATGCAGAGCTGCCCGCCTTTCGCGGCCAGCGCGAAGACGTCGGCATCGCCGAGCCCGTCGGCGTGGACCGACTGGCTTCCCTGGATGAAGGTCAGCGCCTTCAGCCGGTCGCGCAGCACCGCGGCTTGTTCGAAATCCATCGCCTCGGCCGCTTTGGTCATCGCGTCGCCGAGGCGCTTCTGAACGGCGGTCGAGCGGCCCTCGAGGAAATCCTGCGCGTCGCTGACCAGCGCGGCATAATCCGCCTTGCCGATACGATCGACGCACGGTGCCGAGCAGCGGCGGATCTGGTAGAGTAGGCACGGCCGCGAGCGGTTAGCGAAGAAGCTGTCGGTGCAACTGCGCAGCAGAAAGGTCTTCTGCAGCGCGTTGAGCGTGCGATGCACCGACCCCGCGCTCGCGAACGGCCCGTAATAACGCCCCTTCGCGCGGCGTGCGCCGCGATGCTTCTGCACGCGTGGGAAATCATGGTCCATGCGGAGCAGGATGAAGGGAAAGCTCTTATCGTCGCGCAGCAGGACGTTGTAGGGCGGGCGGTAGCGCTTGATGAGCTGCGCCTCGAGCAGCAGCGCCTCGGCCTCGCTCGTCGTGGTGACGATCTCCATCGCGCGCGTCTGCGCGACCATGCGCTGGAGCCGCTGCGGCAGCCGCGCGACCTGCGTGTAATTGGTGACGCGGTTCTTGAGCGCGCGCGCCTTGCCCACGTAAAGCACGTCGCCGCGCGCATCGAGCATCCGATAGACGCCGGGGCGCACCGGCAATTTGCGCACGACGCTGCGAATCGCCTCGGCGCCGCGTTCGAGGTCGGGCTTGTCGGCGCCCTCGCCTTCGCCGCGGACCACATAGGTGGCTTTTTCCTCGTTGAATCTGTCGGGGGCGTTGGGGCGAGCCATGATTTTGCATGTAGGCGAAGGCGATGCGCCCCGCCATAGTGCGCGCGGGAAAACTGCGCGCGGGAAAACATCGGAGGGGTCGACATGGACATAAGCGGAAAGCTGGCGCTGGTCACCGGCGGCAGCAACGGGATCGGGCGCGAGATCGCGCTGCAATTGCAGGGCGCGGGCGCCGAGGTAATCGTCACCGGGCGCTCGGCGGACAAATTGCAGGCGATGGCCGGGCTGGGTTTCGGGACGATCGCGAGCGATCTTTCGAACGCGGAAGGCGTCGATGCGGTCGTGAACGGCGTCGCGGGCAAGCCGCTCGCGCTGCTCGTCAACAACGCCGGGGTCGGCAGCGATTATGACCTCGACAAGCCCGATACGCTGGAGAGTGCCGCGCACTGCATCCGCACCAATCTCGACGCGCCGATCGCGCTCTGCACGCGGTTGCTGCCGGTGCTGCGCGCGCAGGGCGAAGCGGCGATCGTCAACGTCACTTCGGGACTCGCCATCGCGCCGCGCGCGGGCGGGTCGGTCTATTGCGCGACCAAGGCGGGACTGCGCAGCTATACGCAGGCGATCCGGCACCTGCTGAAGGACAGCAATGTCCGGGTGATCGAAGCGCTGCCACCGGTGGTCGAAACGAGCATGACCGCGGGCCGCGCGGGCAAGAAGATGAGCGCGCACGATTGCGCGGCGGAAATCGTCCACGGCATCCGCACCGGTCGGCGCGAGGTCAACGCCGGAATGGTCAAGCTGTTGCAGTTCGTGAACAGCCTTTCGCCGGCGCTGGCGCGGCGGGGGATGCTGCGGTTTTTGACGGACGATC
>CALMEC010000165.1 GCA_937862675.1 uncultured Actinomycetes bacterium | reverse complement strand
GGGTGTCCGGGGCGGGGCGCGGGAGACCCGACTGTCCTCGAACGCCCATTGGGAGTGACTAGAATCATCACATCGACGATCCGACCGTATCGAGAGCATTCATTGGACGCACCACAACGTCATATCGGTCGCGTTCTCATGACCGTCGTTGAGACGTCTCATAGGGCCACGATGGATCGTTGACAGTGGATATCCCGCTTGGCATGATCGCCGCGCGAATGCATTTCCACTGCCGCAGTAGAGAAAGAATCCGACCGTGACGGCCCTCCCCTTCGAGGACACTCGCGACTTCGACGACGTGGCGCGTGGGCTCGTCGCCCGTTTCACCCCCAACGTGGTCCGCGACGCCGCGGGCGAGGTCGTCTGGGACGGCGATTCCTACGACTTCCTCCGGGGCGAGGCGCCCGAGACCGTCCACCCCAGCCTGTGGCGACAGGGAATCCTGGTCTCGACGGCGGGCCTCTTCGAGGTCTGTGAGGGGATCTACCAGGTGCGCGGCCTGGACCTCTCCAACATCACATTCGTCGAGGGTGAAACGGGCGTCATCGTCATCGACCCGCTCATCTCCACCGAGTGCGCGGCCGCCGCCTACGCGCTCTACCGGGAGCACCGGGGCGACCGTCCGGTCACGGGGATGATCTACACCCACAGTCACGTCGATCACTTCGGTGGCGCGAAGGGCGTGATCACGCAGGAGGATGTCGACAGCGGCCGGGTACCGGTTCTCGCACCCGACGGGTTCATCGAGCACGCGATCGCCGAGAACATCTACGCCGGTACCGCGATGGCCCGTCGCGCGGGCTACATGTACGGCGCCGCGCTCGACCGCTGCGCCCACGGCGGCGTGGGCGCCGGGCTCGGTCAGACGACCTCGACGGGCACCGTGTCGCTCATCCCGCCGACGGATCTCGTCACGACCACCGGCGAGGAACGCGTCATCGACGGTGTGCGGATCGTGTTCCAGATGGCTCCGGGCACCGAGGCGCCGGCCGAGATGCACTTCCACTTCCCGGAGCGCAAGGCACTGTGCATGGCGGAGAACGCGACGCACACGCTGCACAACATCCTCACCATCCGCGGGGCCCTGGTGCGTGACCCGCACGTCTGGGCTCAGTACCTCAGCGAGGCCATCGAGACGTTCGGCGACGACATCGAGGTGGTGTTCGCCGGTCACCACTGGCCCACCTGGGGCAGGGACACGATCCTCGAGTTCCTCAGCATCCAGCGTGACCTCTACGCATACCTGCACGACCAGACCCTCCGGCTGATGAACAAAGGGTTCACGGGCATCGAGATCGCCGAGGACTTCGAGATGCCGCCGGCGCTCGACGCCGCATGGCACACACACGGCTACTACGGATCGGTCAGCCACAACGTGAAGGCCATCTACCAGCGCTACATGGGCTGGTACGACGGCAATCCCGCCCGCCTGTGGCAGTACCCGCCCACCGAGGCGGGTCATCGGTACGTGGAATACATGGGCGGCGCGGACGCAGTCGTCGCGAAGGCCCGCGCATCCTACGACGCCGGTGACCACCGCTGGGTGGCGCAGGTCCTCGACCACGTCGTCTTCGCCG
This sequence comes from uncultured Actinomycetes bacterium, assembly GCA_937862675.1. Lineage (GTDB taxonomy): Bacteria > Actinomycetota > Thermoleophilia > Miltoncostaeales > Miltoncostaeaceae > CALMEC01. The sequence continues at coordinate 4,971 of CALMEC010000165.1, read as the reverse complement.
AGCCGACGCACGCAGAAGCGCGATCCCTCCTCGCCGATGCGCTCGAGCAGCTCGGCTTCGGTTCCGAGAACGGCACGTGGCGTGATGCCTACCTGTCGGGTGCGAAAGAGCTTCGCACCGGCAACTTCGGTTCGCCGACCGGCGCGATGTCCCAGGACTTCCTCGCCGCCCTCCCACCGGAGCTCTTCCTCGACGCACTCGCGATCCAGGTCGATGGACCGAAGGCCTGGGATCTCGACATCGCCATGCGCTGGGACTTCCCGGACACGGATCAGACGTTCCGCGTCACCCTCCGTAACGGAGTCCTGGTCTCGGTGCCCGATGGCTCGGGTGACGTCACCGTGACGCTCACCGTCCCCCAGGTCGCGATCGGAGCGCTGGCGCGCAGTTCGACCGACGACGCGGTGGCGGCGGGCCTGGTCGTCGACGGCGACGCGTCGGCGCTGCAGCAGGTGCTCGGAGTGCTGGATCCGGGCGATCCGTCGTTCAACATCATCGAGCCCTAGGCACGGCCGCCGGCTCCCCTTTACGAAAGGACACACACCGATGGGTTTCTGGGAGTTTCTCTGGTGGGCGTTGTGGGTTTACCTCTTCATCGCCTATCTCTACGCCCTCGTCATGGTCGTCACCGATCTCTTCCGCGATCGTGAACTCGGCGGGTGGGCGAAGGCCGCCTGGCTCTTCTTCCTGATCGTCTTCCCGTTGATCACCGCGTTGATCTATCTCGGCGTGCGCGGACGGGGTATGGCGGAACGCAGTGCGGCCGCCGCGGAACGCACCAAGAAGGAGACCGACTCGTACATCCAACAGGTCGCCGGGCGCAGCCCAAGCCAGGAGATCGCTCACGCGGCCGAGCTCCACGCCGCCGGGACGATCAGCACCGATGAGTTCGAGAAGCTCAAGGCGAAGGCGCTGAGCTGATGGCCGACGACATCATCACGGCCCCGGTCTTCCGTTACGGCCCCGTCGAGCTGTTCCTCGTGGGGTACGAGGGCGCGGGGCCCGACGCCGCGTCGTTCGCCGAGCTCGCCCGCCTCATCGAGACCGGTCACGTCCGACTGCTCGATCTCATCGTGATCGCGAAGGGCGACAGTGGCGACATCACCATCACCGAGGTGTCCGACGGCAGTGAGTTCGACCTCGGAGTCGAGATCCTCGTCTCCGGTCTGATCGGCGAGGAGGACATCGCCGAGCTGGCGGTGCTGATCCCGCCGGGCACGTCGGCGACCCTGGCCGCCCTCGAGCTGACCCTGCTGCGGTCGCTGGCAGAGAAGATCGCGGTCGGAGGTGGCGTCGTCCTCGCGGACGATCGCATCCCGGCCGCAGTTGTCAACGCACTTGCCGACGCTCTCGATGAGGCGGCGGCGGAGATCACGAACGGGGAGGAGTAGATATGCCCATCGGACGACGACGTGGGGGACGTCCCGGTCTCATCGGGACGGCCGCGCGGACCGCGGTGATCGCGGGGACCGCGACCTCGGTCAGCGGCAAGGTGGCCGCCAGCCAGCAGCGGAAGGCGCAGGCGCAGGCCGAGCAGGAGCAGTACCTGGCCGCCCAGCAGCAGGCGCAGATCGACGCCGCGGCTCAGGCCGCGGTCGCCGCGCAGCAGGCTCCGGCCGCACCCGCTCCGGCCGCTGCCGGAGGGGACCTGGTCGGCGAGCTGCAGAAGCTGGCCGCGCTGAAGGAGCAGGGGCTCCTCAGCGACGAGGAGTTCGCGGCCGCCAAGGCCCAGCTCCTGGGCTGACTCACCGGTGATGGCGAGGGGGCCGATGGATGGCCCCCTCGCCTCCCTGCGGACGAGGCTTCTGGCGCACCTCGACGGTGCGTGTATGCCGATGTCCGGCCGAGCGTGCTCCCCGGGGCCGTCGAGGTGACAGCGCCGGCACCCGTCCGCGCAGGGGCACGATTGTCCGGCGTCGTGGGACCGATCGGAACCCACCGTGTCATGGCTGGTGCCAGGCACCAGCCATGACACATCCCATTGCCAAGGGGGGCGTCGTACCTGCAATAGGCGTCTTTTCGGGATTTGTCCGGATGCGCCGTGTCATCCCTGGTGCCAGGCACCAGGGATGACACCACCTGTCGAGGCGCCACGTCTGTGCGCTCCGGTTCGGCGATCCGGAACCTGCGTGTGTTCCACCTACGGCCCGCTTCTTGTTGATCTTCGTCCGCGGTCCGTGTCGTCCCTGGTGCCAGGCACCAGGGACGACACCTGCTGACGCCCGGCTCCTCCGAGCCGTGCGTGGTCGACTCCCGGCCGCTCCGGGTACCCCGGGTGCTACGTCGCGGGGTTCAGATCGATGTCGGCGGGAAGTTCGGTGGACTTGTTGACCGGCTTCGCCTCGGCCTGACGGGCCCGAAGATCCGCGTAGAGGTAGGTCATGACGATGGCGGCGTAGCTCAGGGTGACGGTGTGGATCAGTGCCCCGATCAGGTTGACGATCGTGAACGACCAGCCGGTCAGGATCATCGCCAGCACCCCGATGCTCGGGCCGATGAACAGGGCGACACCGGCGACGCCGAGAACGACCACCGTCGTCCGCCAGGTGTGGCGGCGGGTGAGGCGGATGCTCTTCAGGAGGGGATGCCGCGCATCCGGGTCGTCGTCGACGCCGACGATCACGGGTGCCAGCGCGATCCGGATCACCAGGACGGCGAAAACGACGGCGAACAGGAGCGAGAACTCCATGATGAACTGCGCCACGAGCAGTGCCACGAGCGGGATCGCGAGGAGGGGGAGGCGTGGAAGCACGTGCCGGAGGGCCTCCCTGGCGGTGGGCGTCTCGTGCTCGTCGACTCGCCGCAGCACCCAAGCGTTGCGGAGGATGTTCGTCCCCAGGTGGGTCGTCTCGGCAGAGCCGATGGCGTCGGCCCCCCATTGTGCGACCGCCGCGATGATGCCGACCGGGATGGCCACCAGCCCGACTCCCAGAAAGGTCAGCGGACGGCTGCGCATCATGCGCCCGGAGGCGGTGAAGATCTGCCCGAGGCGGCGTCGGCGTGCGAGCCGCAGCGGGTTGGACGGCTGCCACCGGGTGCGAGATGCGGCGAAGACCAGGAGGGCGAGCACGAGCAGCAGCACGAAGACGAGGAGCGTCGGCCGGTCGATGCCGAACAGGGTCACGCCGGCTCCGGCCGAGACCATCGTGCAGAACGCGTCGGTCGCCGGTGTCAATGAGAGACCCGTGGACGGCACGCGGGCCGCGGGCCGGAGGGCCCCGCGAAGCGACGACCACTCGAACGGATGTGCCCACTGGAGCTTGTCGGTCGGTCCGGTGGGCCCGTTGTAGACCGACGGCTGCAGCTCGCCCCATCGTCCCTCGAACCCCAGCCACGGCTGCTCCTTCAACGCCAGGCCCATGTCGGAGGGGATGACCGCGAGTTCGGGGTGCTCGACGTCCTCGGTGGCGCGCGCGTCGTCGCAGCCCAGCCCCTGCCGTCCTCCGCGCGCGATGAACATGCCCGCACGGGTGTAGCTCGCGTGGGATCCGGCCGCCGGGAAGACCATGGGGTGTGTCGAGTCGACGATCTCCAGATCGGCGTCGTCCCATGGCAGGACGCGTGCACCCGCGTGCTGCGAATACGCGGCGACGTCCGGAGAGACGCGGAGCGCCTCGGCCGGCGTCGACACCGGGAACTCGATCTGGATCATCTCCCAGTCGCCCTCGTGGCGGTTCTTCCAGTCGTTGAAGATGTAATAGAACCAGTACTGGATGGCGAGCCGGCTCGGGACACCGGGATCGGAGACCACACGTCCGTAGATCGTGGACGGGTGCTTCTTCATCAGGGCCGTCTGCAGGTCGTAGTAGACGCAGTGGTCCGGTCGCAGTGCGTTACCGGGGAAGTCGAGGTGATAGCCGGGCAGTCCCTTCGCCACCTGGTTCACGGAGGGGGCGATCTGGACGACGTTGACCCCGTCCCAGGGGCCGCGCAGGACGACCTGGTCGTTGTCGAAGATGGGGGTAACGTCGATCGGTCGGTACGACGCGGGTCCGCAGTCGTCGTCCTCGGCGAAGCGGAAGTAGGGCTGGTACCTCGCCAGGAGCTCCTGTTCGACGGCTGGGGCCGTACTGACGGGAAGGGCGCTGATCGGCTTCGCGGCACCGGCTCCGGCGGAGACGGACGGGGCGGCCGATCCGGTCGCTGCACCCACGAGGATGACGGCCAGTGCGGCGAGGGCGGCCATGATGACGACGAGCCCGCGCAGTCCGTGGAGGGCCCGTCCTTCTGCACCGGACGCGTCCGGTGGCCTGCCGGTCCGGCGGGCCATGATGCTCGTCTTCATCGATCGCATCTCTGGGGACCTCCGGACGACCTATCGTGGGGGTGTGCCGGGTCGCCATGTCCCGGTGTCCGCATGTTCACGGGAGCCTGGGGTCCGGACCGACCGGCGGATGATGAGCGCGGTGAGATTACCAACGGGATCGGTCGGATTCGAGCGAGCGCACGGTCTGCCGACAGCCGTCGTCGAGGGCATCGTGGGTCGTCCATGCACTGCTCGGTTGGCAGCGCGCACAGCGGGGTGCGAAACTCATCGAGGCCGAGAACGCTGACAAGGGGACACATCATGGGAACGTCGCCATTCGATGGTGAATACGAGCCCCCCGCACAGGGGTGGGTACGCAAACAGGTCGAGACCTACGAGGCGTCGGGTGGCACGGAGGGCAACACCCTGATGGACACGGGATTGCCGGTCATCGTCGTGACGACGGTCGGCGTGAAATCCGGCAAGGTCCGCAAGGTGCCGCTGATGCGCGTCGAGAACGACGGGGACTACGCCCTCGTGGCCAGCAAGGGCGGCACCCCGGAGAACCCGGGCTGGTACTACAACCTCGCCGCGCTGCCACTGGTGCGCATCCAGGACGGTCCGGCGGTGAACGAGGACGACATCCGTGAGGTGACCGGTGACGAGCGTGCGGAATGGTGGGACCGGGCCGTCGCTGCCTTCCCGCCGTACGCCGAGTACCAGGA
>CALMEC010000164.1 GCA_937862675.1 uncultured Actinomycetes bacterium | reverse complement strand
GGCTGTCGGCGAGCTTCTTCTTGGTCACCAGCTTGGGGGCAGCGAGCATCAGTTGTTCCAGCACACCCCATTCGCGCCCGGTCAGCTCCAGCGGCGCACCATCCAGGGTGGCACTGCGGTTGCCGAGGTCGAGCGCGAGCGGCCCGAGGCTGAGGTGCGCCCCGGCGCTCGCACGGCTGCGCCGGATCAACGCCCGCATGCGTGCCAGCAGTTCCGGCATCTCGAAAGGCTTCACCAGGTAGTCGTCAGCACCCTGGTCCAGCCCCACCACCCTGTCTTCGAGGCTGTCACGCGCGGTCAGCACCAGCACTGGCACCTCGATCCCGCGCCGGCGCACGCGGCGGATCAGCTCGAAGCCATCGATGCCGGGCAGGCCGATGTCGACGATCGCGAGGTCGTAGGTGACGTGCTGCAATGCGTGTTCGGCGGGCTCTGCCGCCGGCAGGGCGTCGACGGCGAAATGCGCCTTCTCCAGCGCCTCGCACAGGCCGGAGCGCAACGCCTCGTCGTCTTCAACCAGCAGGATGCGCATTGTCGTGACCGTAAACGTGCGCGCCGCGCTCAGCGCTGCGCGGAGCGTTTCCCCCATTCTCCAGCCCGTTCCGATCCCGGTCCGCGCCTCCCGCAACGGAGGCCGGTCATGAGCGACGGGCTGCTGGACGATCCGCGCACGCGAGATGCCGCAGTCACCGTCCCGCGGTTTCCCAGCGAATCGTACCCCGCGCTGGACGCGTGGCAGCTCGCGGACGAACGCCGGTTGTGGAACACGCTCGTGTCGGCGGGTCTGGGCCGCGAACACGCGAACTCCTTTCTCGTCGTTGCGACGCAATATGGGGATGAGGGTACGGAGACGCGCCTCTGGCCGGAGGACCAGCTCACGCGGTTCTTCAACACGCGCGGGCGCATCGAGCGGTTCGCAACCGAGGTGGCGATGGTGCGCACGGGGGAGGACACCGTCGTCGTGCACCGCGCGCTCCTCAGTGATCGTGGCACTCCGACGAGTGGATCACTGACGCTCCTGCCGGACTCGGAGCCGTACGTCGAGGGATCCGACCTGACCCAGGTCCTGGTCTCGCAGCCCATGCGCCGGGCCGCCTTCCTCGCCGCGTGGCGACGCGTCGTCATCGCTGCGCACGACGGGCTTCCGGGCGGGGACTGGCTGATCGACGCGGTGCCGCGCAATGTCCGGGTCGACGCGGACGGACAGCTCCATCTCATCGACCAGGAGTGGGTCTGGCGCGGGGAGTGCAGTGTCGACGCCATCGTCCGCCGCGGAGTGTTCCTGTTCGTCCTCGATCTCGTGGAGGCGGTCCCGGCGACCGACGCCGGCCTGACGGTCCGGGCGATGGCCGAAGGGATCGGGGTCGACATGGGACTCGACGGGGACTGGATCGATCAGGCCATCGCCTTCGAGGCGGAGCTCCAGTGCCTGGTGGGCGGGGTCGTCGACGGCGACGGTCCGCATCGACGTCAGGAGATCGCCCAGGCCCTTCTCGCACGGTTCGCGTCGCCCGTGGTCGACGTCCAGAGGGCGCGCTCCCGTGTCCCCGGTCCGGTCGGCCTCGAGCTCGGCGCCCGGATCGACCGGCTTGCCGTGTCGGAGGAGGTGCGGACGGAGCTCGAACGTGAACGCGCTGACCTGCGCGCGGAGATCAATGTGCTCCGGGCGCGACTCGAGGAGACCTCCGAAGCGCTGGCGCGGCATGAGCGTCGCGCCGTCGCACTGGGAGACGAGGTGGTGAGGCTTCAGGAGCACAATCAGGAGCTCGAGCGGATGTACCACGAGGTCCTCGAGCAGCTCCAGGTCGCGGTCACCAGCCGCGGATGGCAGATGCTCGAGTCCATGAGGAGGTTCAAGGGGCGCATTCCCCGGCCGTGACCGCGGGTGCCGCTGTCGTGCTCCGGTCGGAACACGTGGATGGACGCCCCCGTGTCGAGGGCCGTGTTCCGGCTGATGCCGGATCCGGCATCGTGGGGGAAAGACGATCGGGTTCGCAGCGATGCCTGCCCGGGTCCGTCGGCGTGACCACACGGTCGTGCCGTCCCGGCGACGGTGCCCGCCGGGCGTGAGGACGGCGGCACGAGCCGGCGCACCGGTCTCGCGGTCTGCCGTCCCGTTCCGGGATGCCGATGCGCCGGCCCGGGCGACGGCGGGTGGCGTCGTCGCCGCACGTTGATCTGATGAAAAGAGCGGCTAGGCTTACCGCATGATGCGACGGCCGAGCGTGCGCTTCCGCGGTGATGTGCTCTTCGTCGACTCGTGGCTCGGCAACACGGGCGACCGTCTCATCCGCGAGGGGTGCATTCGCTTCCTCCGTGACGAGGGGCTCGACCCGGCCGTCTCCGACGGTGTGATCGAGACCGCTGCTCGGGCCCACGACACGGAGGCGCTCCTGGCGTCGATCGGGGCTTTCGAGGGGATCGTGGTCTTCTGCGGCGGCGGCAACCTCGGCATCTACCTCGACAACATGCTCATCCGCGAGCGCGTGATCCACGCGGCGGGCGCGGCCCGGGGGTTCCTGGTGATGCCCCAGTCCGGGCCGCACCCCGAGGCCGCGCTGCGCGATCCGCGGGTCACGGTGTGGGCCCGCGACGCCGTCACCCACGACCTCCTCACGCAGCGGGGCCTCCGCACCCGCCTGGTGCCCGACGCCTCCTTCGTCATGGCCGACACCCTGCCCCGGGTGGCGGGCGATCCTCGGAGCACCTTCGTCATCCGACGATCGGAGGGCCGCTGCCAGGAACGGGTCCCGTTGTGGACCATCCCGGCGGAGGCCTCCGGCGACGTCACCTTCGACCTGCCGCTGGACGACGTCGTGGCGACTCTTGCCCCTCACGGGACGGTGCTGAGCGATCGTCTGCACGGGGCCGTGATCGCGCTCATGATGGGGAAGCGCACCGGGATCATGCCCGTCGGCTACCACAAGAACGCGGCATACGCCGCCACCTGGCTGGACGGCATCCCCGGGGTCCGGTTCCTGCCCACGCTCGACGCGGTGCGTGAGTTCCGGGACTCGGACGAGACACCGCCGCCGATCGACTGGCGGGAGCGTTTCGCCGACGTCGCCCGTCCGGCGCTCCGCGAGTTCCTGCGTGGTGTCCGGGGATCGCCGCGCACGTGGGTCCGTGGTCTGTCGTCCCCGCGGCGCCGACCCACCGTCATGGCCGTCAGCATGGTGAAGAACGAACAGGACATCGTCGAGCCGTTCGTCCGTCAGCTGGCCCCGCTGGTGGACGTGCTCGCTGTCATCGACAACGCCTCCGTCGACGGCACGCGCGAGATCCTCAGCCGGCTGGCCGGCGAGTTCGGCAACCTCATGGTCACCGACTCGGACGAGTTCGCCTACAACCAGTCGGAGCGGATGACGGCCTTCGTCTCACAGCTCCAGGGGATCGTCCGTGCGGACTTCGTCCTGCCGCTCGACGTGGACGAATTCCTGCCGGTCGCCGATCGCGACGCACTTGAGCGGCTCCTCGGTGACATCCCCGTGGGCGGCGTCGGCCTCCTGCCGTGGGTCACGCACGTCATCGTGACGGACGACGACACGGGTACGGCGGATCCGCCCCGGACGATCCCCCATCATCGGCGGGAGGAGGAGCGCCAGTTCTTCAAGGTCGCCATCCGGCTCGACGGGGATCCGCACTTCGCGGTGACGATCACCCAGGGCAATCATGACGTGGTCCGGGAGGAGCACGAGGTGCCGCGCGTCACACTGGACGTCGGGCTGCGCCACTTCCCCGTACGCAGCCGTGAGCAGATCGCGGCCAAGGCGATCGTCGGCTGGGCCGCGTGCGTGGCGCGCGATCCGGGGGCCCGTCTCCAGCCGCTGTCCTACCAGTGGCGTGAGGTCAACGACGTGGTGGCCTCGCGCGGCGTCGCCGGGATCCCCCTGCGCGACGTCAGCCTGACGTATGCCCAGTCCCCCGACGCCGCGGGCGTCGCGGTCGGAGACGACGGTCTCGAATGGTCGTACGTCCGCCGGTACTCCGACGGCGCCGCCGGGGATCCGTTCACGATCGTCGCGCGGTCGTGGGAGCGGTCGCTGGGACACGCCCCCACCCGCGTGGGCGAGTGGATGACCGGCTCGCGCCATGCGAGCCCGCTCGCGGACGACCGGGCCGGAGTGCGCGCGGTGGTCGAGGGGGCCGGTGCGCGCGAGGCGGTCTATCTCGGCACCGTGCCGCAGTGGCTGCCCGATCAGGCCGGCCGCGCATCCGCCGTCGAGGAGCTCGGCCCGACGGGGCACGGTTGCGTGATCTGCGTGTGGCAGGGCCACGGCGCGGCATCCGTCGCCGTGCCGGACGCCGTCACGGCGAGGAACGACGTCCGTGCCGTGGTCGTCGTCCCCCCGGAGGCGATGACCGGCGGCGTGCCGGTCGGCGACCTCCGATCACCGGTCCCGGGGCACGTCGTCGACGTCGCCGCAACGGTGGCCCTCCGCGCCCTGTCGGCGTCCGACGTGGTCCGGCGCGGTGCACAGGTGCTCGTCGTCGGGCGCCCCGAGCGTGACCGCGGCCTGGTCCGTGCGGTCGGCCGCCGGAGCGGCTGAGCTCAGGCGGCGGTGCCGTCCACGACGCGTGCGAGCCCGGACGCCTGTGCGGCGGCCCGCACCGCTCTCGCCACGTTCGGCCCCAGTTCGGCGTTGAACACCGAGGGGACGACGTAGTCCGGTGCGGCGCCCTCCGCGGAGGTCTCGGCGATGGCCCGGGCGGCGGCCAGGACCATTGCGTCGTCGATCGCGGTCGCGCGGCAGTCGAGGGCTCCCCGCCAGATGCCGGGGAAGGCCACTCCGGAGGTGATCTGGTTGGGCAGCTCGGGGCGACCGGACGCGTAGATGAACGCTCCCGCGCCGAGGGCCTCGTCACGGCTGATGTCGGGATCCGGCATCGCTAGGGAGAACACGATCGGGTTGGTGGCCATGCTGGCCACGTCCTTCGGAGTGATCACACCCGGTCGCGTTAGTCCGACGATGGCGTCCGCGCCGGCGATCACGTCCGACAGTGAGCCGGTGCGGCCCTCGGGATTGGTGTTCCGGGCGATCCACGCCAGCTCGGGCCGCTCCTGGAAGTCGTCAGCCGCGATGGCGCCGTCGCGGTTGGCCGCGATCACGTTGCCGAATCCGGCGACCGCCAGCAGCCGTGCGGTGCAGACACCGCTCGGGCCGAGACCGGCGACGACCACGGTCGCGTCGGTCGGGGACTTGCCCGCGAGCCGCAGGCCGTTCGTGAGTCCTGCGAGGACGGCGGCGGCCGTGCCCTCCTGGACGTCGTGGATCACCGGGATGTCGAGCGCGTCGTTGAGCAGCCGCTGCACCTCGAAGCACTTCGGGGCGGCCATGTCGGTGATGTGCACGCCGGCGAAGACCGAGGTGATCTTCTCGACGACGAAGGCGATGCGGTCGGCCTCGCGGACGTCCAGGGGGAGCGGGAAGCCGTCGATGCCCGCCATCTCGCGCAGGAACATGCACTTGGCCTCGGCAGCGGGGAGCGCGGCCAGCGGGCCGAGGTCGCCCTGGCCGACCACGCTGGACCCGTCGGTGATGACGGCGACGCTGTTGCCCCGGATGGTGAGGTCCCAGGTGCGCTCGGGGTCGTGATGGATGGCCATGCACACGCGGGCGACGCCCGGTGTGTACGCCATCGAGAGGTCGTCGCGGCTGGTGAGCGGCGCCCGGTTCCTCATGGTCATCTTGCCGCCGACGTGCGACTGGGTGACCCGGTCGAGCGCCCACGCGATGGTGACCCCGTCCAGCGCGCGCAGCGTGGCGACGAGCTCGTCGCCGTGATCGGCGTCGCGGACGAGGACCGTGATGTCGCGGGTCGCGCCGGCCGTGGACGAGCGCACGAAGTCCGTCGCGGCGACGTCCGCCCCGTTGTCGCCGATGATCGACAGTACGCGGCCCAGGCTCGTGATCTTCGGATCGATCGTGGCGCGAACGGACAGCGTGAATGTCGGTGTCTGGCTCATTGCCTTCCCGTCTTGAGCATCGTCGGCAGGGGGCGTCTCACCGCTCTCGGGCGAAATCGCACCGCGTGACATTACCGGAGCGGGGTGCGGGGGGTGGAGTCAGCGAAGCGGCCGGGTGTGTCGCCAGATGGCCGCCGCGGCCCCGGCGCCGAGGAGGATGAAGGTGGCGGTGGCGAGCGCCACGACCCAGGACGGGACGCGTGCGGGGTCGAGCGTCGCGTCCGGTGGGGTGGAGACGCCGAGATAGTCGCGGGCGATGGCCGTCTCCACCGCCTCCGCGAGCTGGATCTGGAAACTGCTGTCGCCGAGCCAGTCCGACTGGGCCAGCGTGACCGCGCCGCGCAGATCGGCCCAGGAGTACTTCTTCGTGATCGTGTTGGCGTGTCCGCGGTAGTCGGCGATGACGTCCGCGGGGCTTCCCCATGCCGGTGCGGTCACCGTCGCGGTCAGGATGAGGGCGAGGAGGAGCTGTGGGACCCGGTGGCGCATCACCCCCAGGCTAGATGATGTGGTACCGCGATCTCGCGGTGCGGGGCACGTCCACTGCGGCGCGGGTGTGCCACCGCTCTCT
>CALMEC010000163.1 GCA_937862675.1 uncultured Actinomycetes bacterium | reverse complement strand
TCTCCTCAATCCGACGCGCATCGGTCTGGTTCTGACGCTGCAGGAGATGGGCGGCGACGTCACCATCGCCAACCGCCGCATGGTGGGCGGCGAGGAAGTCGGCGACATCCGGGTCAAGGGCGGTCGCCTGCGCGGCGTCACCGTTCCGGCGCATCGGGCGCCGTCCATGATCGACGAGTATCCCATCCTGGCGGTCGCGGCCGCGGTCGCGGAAGGCGACACGTTGATGGAAGGCATCGGCGAGATGCGGGTGAAGGAATCGGATCGCATCGCTTCCGTGCTTGCCGGCCTGAAAGCCAACGGCGTGGCGGCCGAGGATACGCCCGAGTCGCTGCTGGTCCACGGCATGGCCCAGGTGCCGGGCGGCGGCACGGTCACGACGCACCTCGATCATCGCATCGCCATGAGCTTCCTGATCCTGGGCTTCGTGTCCGAGAATCCGGTGACCGTCGACGACGCGGATCTCCTAAGACGCCTCCACCCGGTCCGGACGATCGCCGAGCGACGACTGCAGGAACTCGTGAGGGACGACGACGCTCCCATGAGGGCGAGCGATCCGCGGCCGGCAATCGCCACCCTGCTGCAGGCACTCGGCCCGGTCCACGGCGCTCGCGCCGCCGACCGCCAGGGCTATCGGCACAGTGACATCGCCACCGCACGGGGCGTCTCCGTGAGGACGCTGGCGCGACAGCTGAGGACCACCGACGGCCGTACCGCGCGCCTCACACGCTCGTGATCACCCGATCAGATCACGAGTGCAGATCGTCGTCCCGCTCCTCGTCCTCGTCGTCGTCCTCATCCTCCTGGTGGGTCGCCAGGTTGGTACGCGCCGACTCGATGAGGCGGTAGGCGTCGTCCAGCGTGGTGGACTCGAGGAGGAACCGGCAGAGGCTGCGCGCGTCACGGGCTGCGAGGTGGTCCACCGCGCCCTCCAGCACCCAGAACGGCGCCGACTCCGGGTCCTGGCGCAGCAGTTCCACGGCCTGGTGGCCGCACTCCAGCGTGTAGGTGGCGATCGCGTACTGACTGGCACTGGGCGGACGCCCCGGCGGCTCCCACGGAACAAGCGGGCCGCTGCGAAGGCCCCCCGGCTCGATGACCTCGGCGGCCAGCTCGATGTCGCGCCACGCGAGGTCGACGGGGACGCGGAGATCGAAGAGAAGGTCCTCCGCCTCCTCCGCGCGGTCGGCGGCGCTCGCCAGGACCGCGGCCACCCAATGCGCCTCGGCGTACGACAGGCCCGTGAACAGCTTGGCCTCGTCCGCCTGCGGATACAGCTGGGACTCCGGCTTGCTGGTGATGCCGACGGCGTACTCCTGCGGGCCGATGGCCCCGGCCTCGGTCTTCGCGAGAACGCGCACCGCAGCCGCGGAGCCGGAGCGGAGGGGGCGACGCCAGACCTCGAGAACCTCAAAGCGATCGTCTATTCGTAAACCTCCTCGACGTACGCGGACAGCGCCCGCGCGGCTTCCTTCACCGTGGCGATGGCCAGACGGTAGTCCATTCTCGTGGGACCGATGAGCGAGACGGCACCCAGATTGCGTCGTGTGGATCCGTATGTGGCCGCAACGAGCGACACACCCGTGAGATCGGGCACCGTGACCTCGTCCCCGATCCGCAGGAACACATCCCCGCCACCGAGAGCCCCCCGGAGGAGGCCCAGGAGCGAATACCGTTCCTCGAGCGCACGCATGATGGACCCCATCTCCAGGAGGTCCTGGGAACGCTGGCGCTCCAGGAAGCGCGCCTGACCGCCCACGTAGATGATGCGGCCCTTGGCGCGGGCCAGCTTGTCGGCCAGGGCGTCGGCATCGGTGGTGGTGGGCTCGGTGTTGGGCATCTCGAACACCGCCACCACGCCGCCCAGCCCGCGGGCACCGGGTGACCACCCCCCGGCCTGCTCGTTGAGGAAGTCGGACGCCCAGTCCGCCAGTTTCGGGTCGACCGGCGTGTCGAAGGCGAACATGCGCTTGGTCACCGACCCCGTGGACGTGATGACCACGACCATGACCAGTTGCGGCTGCAGGACCAGGACCTCGACACGGCGGATGGTGGTGGACTCCGCCGGAGGGGCGCTCACCACCCCCAGCATGTCCGTGATCTGGGCGATCGCGTCCGCGGTGCGCCGCATGGCCTGATCCAGCTCGCGACGGATGGCGTCCACCTCGAGCGCCTTCTGCACCGCGGCGGGGGCCGGGACCACCTCCCCACGGGGCACCAGGTGGTCGACGTAGTAGCGATATCCGGAGTCGGTCGGCACCCGTCCCGCCGACGTGTGCGGATGGCCCAGGAGGCCGATCTGCTCGAGGCGGGCCAGTTCGGAACGGATGGTGGACGACGCGTACTCCATGCCGTCGCGTCCGGCGATGTGCTTGCTGCCGACCGGCGTGCTGGTGGCGACGTATTCCTCCACCACCATGCGGAGGATCGACTCCTGGCGGGTTGTCAAATCCGGTTCGGCCACATCCCCATTTCATCACACCCGGCGGAGGGCACCGCCCGTCCGACATCCGCCCGTGGGGCGAGCGGTGAGTTTCGCTCCCCCCGGCGGTCCGTACTCCCGTATGCCGAGCACATCGTTTTCCGCACGGTGCGGAGGGATCGACGATCCGCGCCTCGACACCCGACCACCCACGCTTGCAATCGAACACACGTTCGATAACGTGGCGGAGCGGATCCGCACGACTCGCCCGGCGGAACCCGCGCAGCGGCCGACCGAAGGACAGTGAATGACGACTCCCACCACGCTCCGTCCGATTCGACAGGAGGAGTCTCCATGAGCGCCATCCAGGCCCGAGGGCTCGTCAAGACGTTCACGGATCGTTCCGGGACCGTCGAGGCCGTCCGCGGGGTCGACATCGATGTCGCGCCGGGTGAGATCTTCGCGTTTCTCGGCCCGAACGGCGCCGGGAAGTCCACGACCGTCCGCATGCTGACCACCCTCACCACCATCAGCGGCGGCACCGCCACCGTCGGGGGGTTCGATGTCGCGACCCAGGCGGACAGCGTGCGACGGACGATCGGAGTGGCTCTGCAGGAGGCCGGCCTCGATCCGCGCCAGACGGCGCGCGAGCTACTGGTGCTGCAGGGGCGCCTGTTCGGCATGCCGCGCGCGGCCGTCGAAGAGCGCGCGGACGAACTCCTGCGCCTCGTCGAGCTGGACGACGTCGCCGGACGCCGGATCAAGGGCTTCTCCGGCGGAATGAAGCGTCGCCTCGACCTGGCGTGCGCCCTGGTGCACCGCCCGGAGATCCTCTTCCTGGACGAACCGACCACCGGACTCGACCCCGCCAGCCGCATCACCATCTGGGAGGAGGTCGAGCGCATCCGCCGGGACGGCATCACGGTGTTCCTCACCACCCAGTACCTGGAGGAGGCCGACCGTCTCTGCGACCGCCTGGCGATCATCGACGACGGCCGGATCGTGCGCGAGGGCACGCCCACGGCCCTCAAGGCCGAGCTGCGCGAACGGCTCGGCCTCCCCGACGACCCCACGCTGGACGACGTCTTCCTCGACGCGACCGGCTCCACGCGCACCCGCTCCGCCGGCGAGGTGCGGGAGGTGACGACATGACCGCGACGATCGCCCTGACCCAGCGCGCCATCCGCGAGGCCCTCCGTACCCCGGACGCGCTGGTCCCGATGCTGTTCATCCCCCTCTTCTTCCTGGTCGTCAACGTCGGCCAGGCGGCACGGATCTTCCCGTCGTCCAGCACGGAGTTCCTGAACGGGCAGGGATACGGGGCCTTCCAGCTCCCGGCGTCGATCCTGCTGGCCGCGTCGTTCGGCTCCGCCGCCCT
>CALMEC010000162.1 GCA_937862675.1 uncultured Actinomycetes bacterium | reverse complement strand
ATGCTGGGATTCCGCTCGACCGAAAGCTCAACCTCGACTTGAGGTGAATCCTCCCACTGCGGCATCACACGGGCGAACTTGCCCAGCTTCTTCTCGGCGTGGTCGAACAGAGCGTCCGTGACCGTGAGATTCTTTCCCTTCACATGCAGGTCCATGCGATTCCTTCCGTCGGGGCCAGCGTCGTACTCAGATCGTACCGGCGTCCGGCACGGGCGACCAGCCGCATTCGGGGGGACGATCGCCATCCGACACGGCGGATCCGTCTGCCGTGGCCTCGGCACGGGCGACCACCACCGCGCCCACCCGCGCCCACCCCCCGCGACGGAGCGCCCGCGCGCACGCGCCCAGTGTCGCGCCCGTGGTGAGGACGTCGTCCACGAGGATCGCGGCCCCGCGCGTGACCGGGGCGGACGCGTCCACCGAGAAGGCCCCGCGTACCTGGCGCGTCCGGTCGCTGCGCGACGCACCGCGCTGCGGCGGACCGCCGTCGACACGTCGCAGAGGCGCGTGCACCGGCCTCCCCCACAACCGGCCGAGCTCGCGTGCCAGAAGCTCCGCCTGATTGAACCCGCGCCGGCGCCGGCGGCGATCGGCCAGCGGAACGGGGACGAGCGGCACGCCCTCCGGGGGCGCCGGAATGGCCGCCGCCATCAGGCGGGCGAGTTCGGGCGCCACCGCCGTGCGGCCCCGGTCCTTGAGCGAGGAGATGACGGCGCGCGCCGTGTCGTCGTAGCGGCAGAGGTGACGCACGGTGAGGAGCGGAGCGGGACACTCGGCGCAACGCGCCACGGCGACGGGCCAGGGATGCCCGCAGGTGGCGCACGGGATGCCGGTGCCGGGACGCAGGGCGTCGGCGCAGGCGGAGCAGATGATCGGCCCCGGCAGCTCACAGCCGGCACAGGTGGACGGGACGATGAGATCGAGGAGCCGGGCGAGTGCGGACACGTCCCCCGCAGGGTCCCATGCCGCACGTCACCGGTTGCACGATCGCATGTGACACCGGCGCGACACGCGACCGGACGCGCGTCCGCCCCCGTCCTGCGGCTACTCGGCGGCGGCCGCCTCGCGCAACGCCTCGGCCAGAGAGCGTTCGTACGGCGGCCGGTGGACCCCCATCTCGGTGACGATCGCGTCCACGAGGTGGTGCGGCGTGCGGTCGAAGGCGGGATTCGCCACGGCGACGCCGTCCGGCGCGATCCGACGGCCGCCGAGCGCGAGGCCGGTGATCTCGTCGGGAGCACGCTCCTCGATCGGGATCTACGCCCCCGTCGGGAGCGACGGGTCGAGCGTCGAGGTGGGCGCGGCGACGATCACCGGGACCCCATGTGCCCGGGCGATGATCGCGACGCCGTACGTCCCGATCTTGTTGGCCACGTCGCCGTTGGCCGCAATGCGATCCGCGCCCACCACGACGTGGCTGACGCGCCCCGCGGCCATCATCGCCGCAGCCATGCTGTCGGTGATGAGCGTGTGGGGGATGTCGTCCTGGGCGAGCTCCCACGCCGTGAGGCGGGCGCCCTGGAGAAGGGGGCGGGTCTCGTCGACGTACACGCGGAGCGTGGGATCGACGGCATGGGCCGCGCGCACCCCGCCCAGCGCCGTACCGACACCGCCGGTGGCCAGCGCACCGGCGTTGCAGTGCGTGAGGATCCGGGCCCCGCGGCCGATGAGCGTGCTGCCATGGGCGCCGATCCGGATGCACCGCTCTACCTCGTCGCGGTGGATGGAACGGGCGCCCTCCGCCAGGGCGCGAACGAGGGCGCCCCTGTCGTGCCGGTTCTCCGGGATGAGCCGTCTCTGACGGTCGACCGCCCACGCCAGGTTGACGGCCGTCGGCCGCGCGGCCGTCAGCGCGCCGCAGGCACCGTCCAGTTCGGCGAGGAGCGCGTCCAGGTCCTCCGGACCCGTGGCGGCCGCGAGCGCGACCCCCATCGCCCCGGCGATCCCGATGGCCGGGGCACCGCGTACCACCATCGTCCGGATGGCCTCCACGACCTCCCGCCAATCGGTCAGGCGGACCGTGACGCGCTCACCGGGCAGACGCGTCTGATCGAGCATCCGCACCTCACCGTCCCCGAGGGCGATGATGTCCTCGGGACGGATCGTTCCCAGATCGGGCACCCCTACGCCCCTCGGGCGGTGCGCCCGTACGGTGCCTCGGCCAGCGCCACCTTGAGCCGGTCGATGATGGTGATCGGACCGGGGTCGACGTCGGCGAGCACCGCCATGTACAGGGACACGTAGTCGCCGAGAAGCACCAGGTCGAAGAGCCGGCCGAGGGAGGTCTGCCCCGGCGCCATGACGTCGATGATCGGATCGACGTGCCCCGCCATGAGCGTGGCGAGCACGCCGAAGCGCCGCTCGACCTGCCGGTGCTGACGCGGATCGCGCAACATGACCACGGACGTCCGGAGGCCGACGCGCCCGTGCCCCTCGACCCCGACGATCTCGTTGTGGTTCTGCTCCGGCACGTCCGACCAGAAGGCCGGGTTGTTCGCGTTCTCGTTGATCTGGCACTTCCACCGGTACGCGATGGCCGAGGTGACCTCGCCGCCCATGATGAGCGGCACCGTGCCATGGAGTCGCCGTGCGATCTGCTTGGCGGGGTTGTCGCGTTCGGGACGGGCCGGGCCGTACCGGGTGACGGCGGACTCGAGCACCTCCCGGGCGTCGTCGGTCTCCCCCGGGTGGAGTTCCAGGACCCCCATGCGGCTGAGGGCGGCCACGAGGGTGGTCAGCATCTGGACCAGCGCGGCGCGCGGCATGGGAGAGGGCGGGACGTCGAACACCGGGATGTCCTGCGGTGCATAGTGGTCGCGGAGCTTTCCGCCGGAGGTGATCGCGATCACCGGGCACGTGCGGTCCACCGCGTCCATCATGCAGGTGAGGGTCTCCTCCGTCGTCCCCGAGTAGGACGACGCCACGACGAGCGTGGACTCGCCGGCCCAGGCCGGGAGCATGTACCCACGCAGCGGCTGCACGGGCTTGCGGAGCCGCTGCCAGTAGGCGCCGGTCAGGAGGCTTCCGGCGATGGCGGAACCGCCCATCCCGCACAGGACCACGTCGTGGACCGCGTCCGCCGGGAAGGGGATGGCGACGTCCTCAGCGCCCGCGAGCGCCGCGTCGAGCATTTCGGGCGCACGTCCGGTCTGGGTGAAGATGCCGAGCGTGTCGCCTGCGGCGATGTCCGGTGCGTCGAGATCAGCCATTCTTAGGTACCCCTCACTTCACGATGGAGTCGGGGATGATGTCACGTGCTCGCCGGTGGCGACCGTGACGTCCGTGAGCCGCACGTCGCCACCGATCCGCGCGTCGTCACCGACGATCGCACCGGGCCCGACGATGCTCCCCGCGCCGACCGTGACGCCGTCGCCGAGCACCGCGGACTCCACGACCGCTCCCGGTTCGACGACGCATCCGGCTCCGAGCACGCTGCCCGTCACCCGGGCGCCGTCCCGGACCACTGTGCCCGCTCCCAGGGTCGTGCCCCCGGCGACGGTGGCGCCGTCGGCCACCACCGAGCCCTCCCCGAGGTAGCGGTCACCGACGGGTGACTCGGT
>CALMEC010000161.1 GCA_937862675.1 uncultured Actinomycetes bacterium | reverse complement strand
GACAGCACGGAACGGATCGCGGGTGCGCCGGCCAGGAGTGCGCGCACGGCCGTGCCCTTCGAGGCCTCGCCGGCCGGATGGACCTCCAGCGACATCCGGCCGGGTTCGACGCGCAGGCCGGCCTCACGTCCCCGCGGCGTGACCTCCGCGTCCAGGAACGCGCGGGCCGCATCCCGGTCGGGGGCGTTGCGGTAGTGGAACGTCAGGGTGGCGCCCTTGTCCTCCAGCCACAGGCCGTGGCGGTCGAGCCCCTCTGGACGCCAGAGGCCGGCGAACTCACGGAGCGGCGTCAGATCGCCCACGCCGGCGTCGACGGGGTCCCCATTCGCGGCGACGATCTCGGTGCCGTGGTTGCCGGAGTACACGACCCCGTCCATCCTCACGATGCTCCGCAGGTCGTGCAGGGAGCGCCCGCTGATGAACGCCAGCAGGCCGACCCGGGTGGCGAGCCGGTCCAGCGAGCGCCGGATGGTGTCCGGGATGACGACCGCGGCGGGGTCGGGGACGATCGGAGCGAGGGTCCCGTCCAGGTCGAGCAGGACGGCGAGGGCGTCCGGATCCGAGGTCAGGCCGGCCGGGGAGAGGGTGTCGGGCATGCGACGACTCTAGTGTCCCGTGTCCGAGGTCCGTCGGAGCCCCGGGGCATCGAACGCTCCGGCGGCCGGGACCACGACCTCACGATGAGATGCGGCCGGCGCAGCCGGTCGTCTCCGCACACACGCGGCCAGCGGACGGGACGGCGGCACGGGGCGACGGGGTGAGAGCGTCGCTGGTCTCGGCCCGCGCCGTCCCGGGCGAGCCCGACATGCCGGGCTCGCCAGGCGGGGGTCCGTTTCCGGATGCGCCGCCGGGGGCTCCGCGGGTTAGGATTGCCGTGCATGGGTATGGAGCAGAAGGACGTCGTGCGGATCCGGTCCCGGGGTGGCACGACGCGGCGGACGATCGCGCGTGCCGGCATTCTCGCCGTGGCGACGGCCGCACTCGTCGCTCCGGCCACCGCCGGCATCACCTCCATCTCGATGCGCCCCCTCCCGCCGGATCGGCTCGGGACCGTCGTGGGCTGGCAGCACCAGTCGCAGACGGCGGTCGTCGCGCTTACGTCCGGTCGTCTCATGACGATCCACTCGCTGCGCCGGCAGCGGGCCGGCACGCGCGTGCGGGTCAACGGCATCAAATGGGGCACCCCCACCTCCGGCATCAAATGGGGGCGTGCACCGCTGGGCATCAAGTGGGGCATCAAGTGGGCGCGCAACGGCACGTACCAGTCCGGTCTGCGCGCCACGAAACCCACGACCCGCGTCCGCATCCGCGGGGTGGTCGTCAAGCGGTACCCGGGAGCGGTCGCCATCGGGACCCGAGGGGGCCTCGTCGTCGTCCGTCAGGCCGTGTGGCTGCCGCGCACGCGCAAGGGCACCAAGTCACTCGACGCCGTGCGTCCCGCCGTGGGCGACCTCGTCACGACGAACGTGCGCATCGTCGGGCCCCAGGCACGCCTCTACGGAGACGGTGTCCGCGTCATCCCGACGTCAGGACCGCTTCCCATCCCGACGGGCGGGACCCTCATCCGGTCGGCCTCCAAGGGGACGATCCGCATCCGGTCGACGGTGGACCCCGCCTACACGGTCATCACCACGATGAAGGTGCCCGGGGGCGTGGACGTCTCCGCCATCCGTCCGGGCACCGCCGTGTCCGCGACGGCCACCCTGAACGCCGACAACACGCTGCGGGTGGCGCAGCTCGCCCCCGACACGTCGTTCGCGGTCGCCAACGACCCCGCCCGGCAGATCGTCGCACCGCCGTCGGCCCCGGCGGCCAGCATCGCCCTGATCGACGAGGCCATCAGCCAATGGAACCTGGCCGCGGCGGAGGGACAGGTCAGCGACGCGACGGTGGCCGCCAGCGGACTCGCGTTCCTGCGGCAGGCGCGGACCGCGGCCGCCGACGGCCGCTGGGACTCCGCCGCCATCGCGCTCGATGAGTTCCAGCAGATCGTGGAGAACGGCTACGGCACGACTGTCGACGCATCCGTCGTCGCGACCCAGATCTCGCTCATCAGCGTCATCCAGATGCGCCTCGGCGCCTGACGCTCCACCGGCGCGTCGACAACCGGACGGGCCAGGTCGTGAACGGCGACGAGTGCCCACGTGATCGGGGGTGCGTCGCCCGGTCGACGGTCACGGTGCGGAAGGACCCCTGCGACGGCGACCGACGCCCGTCGACGGTCGCCCCCTCTGTCCGCGCGTGTTAAGTGTCTGACACCAGCGCTGTCAGCGGGTGGTGTCTGCGGCCTACAGCGGGATGATCGCGGCGGCGGCGTCCCGGCAGGCGTCGACGATCGGCGAGGCGCCGAGCGACAGTCCGATGACGGCCAGGCCGCCGATCACGGCCACCGACTGCACCGCGAGTGGTGAACGCCGGCCCTCGCTCCCGTCCGTCGCCGGCTCGGTCGCCCAGGTGACCCCGACCACGCGCAGGTAGTAGCCGAGGCTGATCATGCTGCCGACGGCACCGACGACGGCCAGCCACGTCAGGTCCGCGTCGACGGCCGCGCTGAACAGGAGGAACTTGCCGACGAAGCCGGCCAGAGGGGGGAAGCCCGCCAGCGAGAGCATCGACAGCGTCATGACGATGCCCGCCACCGGTCGCCGGCGTCCATAGCCGGCGAACGACGCGATGTCGTCCCCGTTCGGGATCTCGCGCTCACGCTGTACGACCAGGGCGAACGCGGCGAACGTCATCGCGATGTAGGCGATGAGGTAGTAGAGGAGGGCCTCGATGCCCGCGTGGGTGCCGGTCGCCACGCCGATCAGGAGGTATCCGGCCTGCGCGACGCCGGAGTACGCCAGCATGCGCTTCATCCCGGTCTGCCGCAGCGCGGCAACGTTGCCGATGATCATCGTGACCGTGGCGATGATCGCGACGGCCAGCTTCCAGTGGTCGAAGGTCGCGACCAGTGCGCCCGAGAAGAGCAGGACGAACCCGGCGAACGCGGCGGCCTTCGTGGCGGTGGCCATGAAGGCCGTGATCGGCGTGGGGGCGCCGTCGTACACGTCCGGGGTCCACATGTGGAACGGGACGGCCGACGCCTTGAAGGCGAGGCCGGTCATGATCATGGCGATGGCGGCCAGCGTGAGCGGATCCGTCAGCATGTCGCCGGAGGCCAGCGACGTCCGGGTCCCGGCGAGCGAGACGGTACCGGTGGCGCCGTACAGGAACGACAGGCCGTAGACGAGGACGGCCGATCCGACGGCCCCGACGATCAGGTACTTGAGGCCCGCCTCGAGTGAGCGCATCCTCCACGTCTCGATGGCGCACAGGACGTAGAGCGACACCGACAGGAGCTCGATCCCCAGGAACAGCACGATTGTCGTGCCGGCGCCCGCCACGAGGATCATCCCCGCCGCCGCCAGCATCAGGAGGCCGGCGTACTCACCGCGCTTGTCGGCGGCTGCGGGCTCGCGCCACGAGAGGGCGAGTGCGCCCAGGGTCGCCACCAGGAAGATGAACGTCAGGAGCACGCTGAACCGGTTGGAGGTGAAGTTCTCCGACAGCGCGGCGTCCGGGTCGCCCCAGAAGAACCCGGCCACGATGCCCGCCGCGACGAGGCCCAGCACCGACAGCAGGGTCGGGGCGATGCGGCGATGCGGCGCCGGGAGGAGGCCGGCGAGGAGTGCGAGCACGCCGGTGCCCGACACGATGAGGAACGGTGTGAGGGGAGCGACGTTCACCGGCAGAGGCCCTTGGTGGCGATTTCGTATTCACGGGTGCCCGGCTGGGCGTCGGCCACCAGTGACGTGGACGGCCGGCAGGAGCTGTAGGCCTGCTCGACCGGGGCCTTCGTCGAATCGGTGATGCCCGCGGGCCAGAGTGCGATCACGAGCATGGCGGCGATGAGGGGGGCCAGGTAGAGGACGTCCGTCGAGCGCAGCTCCGCGCGGCGTGCGACGGTGGCGTCCTCGTCGGAGGGGCCGTTCATCGTCCGCTGGTAGAGACGCAGCGCGTACACGGACGCGTACACGATGCCGAAGCAGGCGATCACCGCCAGCACGGGCCGCTCCTGGAAGGTTCCGGCGAGCATGAAGAACTCGCCGACGAACGCGTTGGAGCCGGGGAGCGCCAGGGACGCCATCGTGATGACGAGGAAGATCCCCGCCGCCCACGGTGCTCCCTTGGCCAGTCCGGAGAGCCGGTCGATGCGCTCGTCCCCGTCCCGGACGCGGCCCAGGATGCCGACCATGGCGAACGCCGCGGCGGTGACGACGCCGTGGTTCACCATCTGCAGGACGGCGCTCTGCCCGGCCATCTGGTTGAACGACATGACGGCCAGCACGATGAAGCCGAGGTGGGCGAGGCTGGAGTACGCGACCAGCATCCGCATGGACGTCGACTGCCACGCGATCAGGGATCCGTAGATGATCCCGATCACGGCGAGGATCGAGATCGGCAGGGCGAGGTTCCCCGCCCCCTCCGGGAAGATCGGGATCGCGATGCGCAGCAGTCCGTAGACGCCGGCCTTGCTCATGACCGCGGACATGAGCGCGGTCACGATGAGTGGCGACGATCCGTAGGCCAGGGGCATCCACCCGTGGAGGGCGAAGAGCGGGATCTTGATCAGGAACGCGAGCGCGAACGCGGCGAACAGCCAGGTGGACTGCGTCGCGCTCCACTGCGTGTGGGCCAGTTCGCGGATGGAGAAGTTGAACGTCTCGTCCCCCGTCGCGGACAGCACTC
The DNA here is from genome assembly GCA_937862675.1 of uncultured Actinomycetes bacterium. Taxonomy (GTDB): domain Bacteria; phylum Actinomycetota; class Thermoleophilia; order Miltoncostaeales; family Miltoncostaeaceae; genus CALMEC01. Next base: position 925 of record CALMEC010000161.1, on the reverse strand, counting down.
CGGTGGCGACGATCGCGACGAGCATGAGGAGGCTTCCCACCATCGTGTAGATCACGAAGGTGAGCCCGGCGATCCTGCGGCGCGCATCCCCCCACATCCAGATGAGAAGGGCGAACGGAACCAGCATCGCCTCCCAGGAGATGTAGAACAGCACCAGATCGCCGGCGGCGAACACGCCCATCAGCCCGGCCTCGGCCAGCAGGATGAGACCGAGGAACGACCGGGTCCGGTCCGGACGGGTGGCGATCACCGCGAAGATCGCCAGCAGGAACAGGACGGCCGTCAGCCCCATCATCCAGATGGACATGCCGTCGACGCCGACGTCCCAGGCGAGGCCCGCGGACCGGACCCAGGAACGGTGGTCAATGAGCTGCAGGGCGCCGTTGTCACGGTCCAGGCGGGTGAACGCGACCACGACCAGCCCGAGGGTCGCGATGGCGAAGCCGGTCGCCGCCCCCTCCGCCGCGGCGGAGTCCCGCCGCGGTGTGACGAACATGAGGACGGACCCGATGAGCGGCACCAGGACGATCAGCGTGACCCACGGCATCAGCGCACCACCAGGATGAGGATCGTGGCCACGCCGGCCAGCCCGACGAGGAGGGCGAAGGCGTAGGTGCGGACGAAGCCGCTCTGAAGGTGGTGGAGCAGGCGCCACCACTCACCGGCCGTGGCGCTGACGGCCCGGATCGGCCCGCGGGCGATCACGGCCTCGCCGTGGTCGCGCAATCCGATGCCGGACGCCCGTCCGGGTTCGACGACGACCTCGTCGTAGACCTGGTCGAAGCGCCACGCGTCCTCCAGGAACCCGCGCAGCGCAGGATGCCGTGCCGCGAAGTCGCGCCGGCGGATGGAACCCTTGCCGAACCACGCCCATGCGACGGCGACGCCGAGGAGGGCGGCGATCGACGACACGATCACGCTGGTG
>CALMEC010000160.1 GCA_937862675.1 uncultured Actinomycetes bacterium | reverse complement strand
GAGGACGGCGCCGACCTGGCCGATCTGGTCCGGTCCGTCGGACGGCTTGACGGCCTGGAGCGCCTGCGCGTGTTCTCCATCGAGCCCGGCGACGTGACCGAGCGCTTCGTGGAGGCCGTCGCGACCACGCACACGGTGGCGCACCATCTCCACATCCCGCTCCAGTCGGGCGACGACGGCGTCCTCCGGACGATGGGCCGCAGCTACACCATGGACGAGTACCGGCGCGCCGTGCACTGGGCGCGCGAGGCCGTGCCGGACGTGAACATCACGACCGACGTGATCATCGGCTTCCCGACGGAGGATGAGGCGGCGTTCGAGCGCACCCATGCCGTCTGCGAGGAACTCGCATTCGGGAAGATCCACGTGTTCCCGTTCTCTCCCCGCCCGGGCACCGTGGCCGCCGGCCTGGGGGACATGGTCGCGCCCGACGCCAAGGCCGACCGCAGCCGGCGACTGCGCGACCTCTCCGACCGGCTGGGCTTCCGGCGGCGCGCCTCGCGTGTGGGCGACCACGACGCCGTCCTGGTCGAGAAGCGGCTGGACGACGGCACGCTGACCGGATACGGCGGCGACTACTGCCGTTTCGTGCTGGAGGCCGTCGACACCGACTCCGCCATGGGCCCCGGTGACCTCGTCCCCGTGCACGTCGCCGGTATGGTCGGCGAGCACCTCAAAGGAGTACCCGTTCGATGAGCGACTGTCTCTTCTGCAAGATCGTCACCGGTGACATCCCCGCCGACATCGTGAAGCGCGGCGACGGCTTCCTGGCGTTCCGCGACATCAACCCCAAGGCCCCGGTGCACCTGCTGGTGATCCCGGAGACGCACGTCTCCGGTCTGGCGGACGTCGCCGGCCTCTCCGAGGCCGAGCGCGCGACCATGCCCGTGTTCATCGCCGATCTCGCCTCCGAGGCCGGTCTGGACGACTCCGGCTACCGTGTCACCACCAACCACGGCCCGGATGCCCTCCAGTCGGTGTTCCATCTTCACTGGCACGTGATGGGTGGCGGGCCTTTGTCAGAATCGATGTAGAGATGCATCAGCGAACGATCGAACTCAGCGACGAGGTCGCCGTCGAGCTCGCCGGAGAGCACGATCGGATCCTGCGGTCCCTCGAGGAGCACCTCGGCATGGACCTGGGTCTGCGCGGCAACCGGCTCACGCTCATCGGCGACGAGGACCGCGTGGAGGCCACGGCCACGGCCATCGGGGACCTGGCATCGCTCGTCCACCGCGGCGAGGGCGTCGGCCCGGGCACGGTCGAGGCGATCGTCAGCGCCGTCGATCGTCAGGCGCCGCTCACCGAGATGCTGGGCGACGTCGTGCTGCGCCACCGTCACCTCGCCGTCACCCCCAAGACCGACGGCCAGAAGCGCTACGTGGACGCCATCCGCACCCACACCATCACCTTCGGCATCGGGCCCGCCGGCACCGGCAAGACCTACCTGGCCGTGGCGCTGGCGGCCGCCGCGCTGGCCCGCAAGGAGGTCGGGCGGATCATCCTGACCCGGCCCGCGGTGGAGGCCGGCGAGCGGCTGGGTTTCCTGCCCGGTGACATCGCCGCCAAGGTCGACCCGTACCTGCGGCCGCTCTTCGACGCGCTGCACGACATGATCGAGGCCGAGAAGGTCCAGGCGTACCTGGAGCGCGGGCAGATCGAGATCGCTCCGCTCGCGTTCATGCGCGGACGCACCCTCAACGACAGCTTCATCATCCTGGACGAGGCGCAGAACACGACCAGCGAGCAGATGAAGATGTTCCTCACCCGGCTGGGCTACCGATCCACGATGGTGGTGACGGGGGACGTCACCCAGATCGACCTGCCCCGTGACCGGCCGTCCGCCCTGGCCGACATCCACCGGATCCTGGAGAACGTCAACGACGTGGCGTTCGTCCGCTTCAACCGCGACGACGTCGTGCGCCACCGACTGGTCCAGGAGATCGTCGAGGCGTACCGCATCGCCGACGACGCCGATCGATGATCGCGATCGAGGCGTCATCCGAGGTCGGCGGCGTCGACGTCGCACCGCTCACCGCGCTCGCGGAACGCGTGTGCGCGGAACTCGGGATCACCCATGCCGAGCTGGGGATCATGGTGGTGACCGAGGATCGCATGGCCGGGATCAACGGCGAGCACCGCGCCAAGCCCACGCCGACGGACGTGCTCTCGTTCCCGGTGGACGGGCCCGAGGTCCTCGCCGGATGGCCCGACGACGGGCCGCCGGCCGAGCTGGGCGACATCGTCATCTGCCCGGCTGCGGCGGAGGATCCCCTGGGGACGCTCGTCATCCACGGTCTGCTGCACCTGGTCGGCTACGACCACGAGGTGGACGACGGGGAGATGCTCGCCCTGCAGGACGAGCTGGTGGACCGCCTGTCGTGAGCGAGCCCGAGCAGAAGCCCTCCGGCCGCCTGTCGCGCCTCTTCCACCGCTCGGACAGCGCACTGCCGCGACAGGGGTCCCTGCGGTGGTCGTTCACCTGGGCGTTCGCCGGGATCGTCTACGTCCTGCGCACGCAGCGCAACATGCGGATCCACATGGCGGCGGGGCTCCTCGCCCTCGTGCTGGCCCTGGTGCTGGGCGTCAGCCGGCTGGAGTTCATCGCGATCCTGGGCGTGGTCAGCCTGGTCATCATCGCCGAGATGTTCAACACGGCGCTGGAGGCCGCCATCGACGCCACGGTGACGCACTACCACCCGCTCATCAAGGTCGCGAAGGACGTGTCGGCCGGTGCGGTCCTGGTCGCGACCGTGAACGCACTGGTGGTCGCGTACCTCGTCTTCTACAACCATCTCACGGAGCACGGCTTCGACCTGGTCGGGCGTCTCGCCGCCCGCCCGTCCCAGATCGTGGTCGGGGCGCTCCTCGTCACCGTCCTCCTGACCATCATCATCAAGGCGGCCACGGGCACCGGGACCGCGCTGCGCGGCGGACTGCCCTCCGGGCACGCGGCCGCGGCGTTCGCCGGCTGGACGGCCGTGACGCTCCTGGCGAGCGACATGCCCCACGCGGCCCTGGTCTCGACCCTCGCGTTCATGATGGCCCTCCTCGTCGCGCAGTCACGGGTGGAGGCGGGCATCCACTCGGCCGTCGAGGTGGTCGCGGGCGCGGTCCTGGGGACGGCGGTGGCCATCCTCCTCGGCGTGCTCGCGATCTGGCCCGGCCTGCTCAAGTCGCTGTCGGACGAAGCGCTGGAAGATCGCGTCAACGAGAACCGCATGGTCGCCAATGAAGGCCACTTCTTCGACAATTGGGGTCGCCGCATGAAGGTCGAATCCGCGACGGCGAATTGATATCACGCTATGACGCGCACCTCGGCGGGGCCGGCTGCGGTGTGACCGATGATCCGGGCGGCGCTGTAGCCCGCGCGTTGAATTGCCTCGAGCGTGGCCTGAGCGTGATCGGCCGCACAGGAAACTAACAACCCGCCCGACGTCTGCGGATCGACCAGCAAGTTGCGCTGCCAATCGGGCAGACCCTCGGGCAGGCGAATGGCATCGCCATAGCTTGCCCAGTTTCGCGTGGATGCACCGGTAACGTACCCCTGCTGCGCGAGTCGCGCGGCTTGCGTGAACAGTGGCACGTCACCGGCTTTCAGCGCGACGGTGAGCTTCGAGCCGCGTGCGAGCTCCAGCGCATGGCCGAGCAGGCCGAACCCAGTAACGTCGGTAATGGCGTGAACGGCTTCATCGTTGGCAAGCTCACTGCCAATGCGGTTGAGTTGCGTCGTCGAGGCGACCATTTCGTCGTAACCCTCGCCCGGCAGATCGCCTTTCTTGATGGCGGCGGAATAAATGCCGACGCCGATAGCCTTGGTCAGGATCAGCGCGTCACCCACCTTGGCATCGGCGTTGCGGCGCACCTGATCGGGACGGCAAAGGCCGATGACGGCAAGACCGTAAATCGGTTCCGGCGCGTCGATCGAGTGACCGCCCGCGACCGGAATCCCGGCAGTGGCGCAGACGGCGTTGCCGCCCGCGATGATCTTGCGCACGTCTTCGATTGTGACCTTGTTGAGCGGCATGCCAAGGATCGCCAGCGCCATGATCGGTTTTGCACCCATGGCGTAGATGTCGGAGATCGCGTTGGTCGCGGCGATGCGGCCGAAATCAAAGGGATCGTCCACCACCGGCATGAAGGAATCCGTGGTGGCGACTACGCAGGTGGAGTCGTCGACTTTCCACACCGCAGCGTCGTCGCCGGTCTCGACCCCGACCAGCAGTTGACGGAATGGTGCGGCGGCGGGCTGGTTGGCGAGCAACTCCTGCAAGACGGAAGGGGCAAGCTTGCAGCCGCATCCGCCGCCATGAGCAAGGCTCGTCAGGCGCACGATGGGAGCATTCATTGTCAGGTCTCCTGCGGATTGCGCCGCGCAGCGGCAGCCTCACCAGCATTCCGCGCACTGCGCAGAGCGGAGAGTGACAACATACTCCGAAATCATAAGCCCGATCGGGCAAGAGATGCAAATGTGCCGTAGCGCCGCATCACACGGCGGCACTCCCCGCGGATTAATTTCGCGGAGAGTGCTTGATTGATCTTATCTTACGATCTCGCCGGACGTCGGATCGAGATAGAGCGATGTTTTAGCGCCGTTGCGGTCGAATCCTTTGATCTTCCAGCAGCCTTTGCTCTGTTTCGTCTCACGGACCGCATAGCCGAGCGTTTCCGCTTTTGTGACAACTTTCTC
>CALMEC010000159.1 GCA_937862675.1 uncultured Actinomycetes bacterium | reverse complement strand
TGAAGAGCAGAAACGGCCCGATGCAGAGCACCGCGATGACGAGTAGGCCGATGAGCAGCAGCGGGTTGCCTCCCGGCCTTCCACCGCCACCGCCGCCAAACATGGGCGGGCGCGGCGAACCCCAGCCCCCGCCGCTGCCACCACCGAAACCGCCGCCGCTGCCGCGGCCAGAGCCGCCCCCCGAGCCGCCGCCGCGTGCCGCGCCGTTCGTCGGACCCCGGGTCAGCAACACCACCCGCGAGGCGTTCTGCGACGCCGTGGACCGGGTGCGCGAATACGTCTTCGCCGGCGACGCGTTCCAGGTGGTTCCGTCTCAGCGGTTCTCGGTGGAGACGAACCTCGATCCCTTCGCGATCTACCGCGGCCTGCGGACGGTCAACCCCTCGCCGTACATGTTCTTCGTCGACTTCGGCGACGTCGCCCTGGTGGGCTCGTCCCCGGAGATGCTGGTCAAGGTGCACGACGGGACCGTGGAGACGCGCCCCATCGCGGGTACCCGCCCGCGCGGGGAGACCCTCGCGGAGGACCGCGAACTGGCCGACGAGCTCCTGGCCGACCCGAAGGAACGGGCCGAGCACGTCATGCTGGTCGACCTGGGCCGCAACGACCTGGGCCGGGTCTCACGGCCGGGGACGGTGCACGTCAAGGAGCTGATGGGCGTCCACCTCTACAGTCACGTCATGCACATCGAGAGCAGCGTGATCGGCACCCTGGCGGACGGACGGCACGCCGTGGACGCGCTGCGGTCGACCTTCCCGGCGGGCACGCTCTCGGGCGCCCCGAAGGTGCGCGCCATGGAGATCATCGACGAGCTGGAGTCCACCAAGCGTGGTCCGTACGGCGGTGCCGTGGGCTACGTGGGCTTCGACGGCGATCTCGACACCTGCATCACCATCCGCACCATCGTCTGCAAGGACGGCATCGCCTCCGTCCAGGCGGGCGCGGGGATCGTCGCCGACTCGGTTCCGGAGACCGAGTTCGAGGAGACCGAGAACAAGGCGGCGGGCATGTTCCGCGCCATCGAGCTCGCCGCGCGTCAGACGGACTGGTAGGGGGGATCGTGGCACCGCGCGTCGTCATCGTCGACAACTACGACAGCTTCACCTACAACCTGTTCCAGTACTTCGCGGAGCTCGGTGCGGAGGTGCTGGTGCATCGGAACGATGCCGTCGACGTCGCCGCCATCGAGGGGATGGAGCCCACCCATCTCGTCATCTCCCCGGGCCCCAAGACCCCGACCGAGGCCGGCGTGTCCGTGGACGCCATCCGATCCTTCGCCGGCCGGATCCCGGTGCTCGGCGTGTGCCTGGGCCACCAGGCCGTCGGCCAGGCGTTCGGCGCCTCGGTGGTGCGGGGACCCGAGCCCATGCACGGGAAGACCAGCGACGTGCGCCACGACGGACGCACGATCTTCCGCGGCATCCCGACGCCGATGGAGGCGACGCGCTATCACTCACTGGTGGTGACGGACATCCCGGACGAACTCGAGGTCAGCGCCTGGTGCGACGGGGACGTCGTCATGGGGCTTCGTCACCGCACGCTCCCCATCGAGGGGGTCCAGTTCCACCCCGAGTCGATCCTCACGACGGCCGGGATGACCATGCTCACGAACTTCCTGGAGATGGCGGCATGAGCATCGCCGACGTCATCGACCGCCTCCTGGACGAGGAGGACCTCGGCCGGGACGGTGCCACCCAGGCGCTGTCGCGGATCATGGCCGGCCAGATCGATCCCATCCAGACGGCGGCCTTCCTCATCGGTCTCCGGGCGAAGGGGGAGACGGCATCCGAGCTCGCCGGGCTCGTCACCGCCGTCCGCGACCACAGCACCAAGGTCCAAGTGGACCACGAGGTGTATGTCGACACCTGCGGTACGGGAGGCGGCGTCTCCACGTTCAACGTCTCGACGGCCGCCGCGTTCGTGGTCGCCGGTGCCGGCGTGGTGGTGGCCAAGCACGGTAATCGCTCGTCCACCTCGAAGAGCGGCAGCGCCGACGTCCTCGAGGCGCTCGGGGCCGTGGTGGACCTCCCGTCCGACGCGGTCACGCGCAGCATCGACGAGACGGGCATCGGCTTCATGTTCGCGCCGTCCTTCCACCCGGCGTTCCGGCACGTGGTGCCCGTGCGGCGCGCACTCGCGGTGAGGACCGTCTTCAACATCCTCGGTCCGCTCGCCAACCCGGCGGGCGTCCGTCATCAGGTGATCGGAATCGCCGACCGCGCCTATCTGGACCGCATCGCCATGGCGATCGCCGAGCTCGGCACGGACCGCACCATCCTCGTCTCGTCGGACGACGGCATGGACGAGCTGTCGACCTCGGCGCCCAGCGAGGTCGTGGAGATCACGGCGGAGGGTGTCCGCCGGTGGCGGTTCGATCCGGCCGACCTCCGCATCCCGCCGCCCCCGCACGACAGTCCCCCCGGCGGCGAGCCGGCCCAGAACGCCGACGTCATCCGCCGCATCCTGGAGGGTGGCCAGGGGCCGTCCACCGACATCGTCGCGCTCAACGCCGCCGCGGGACTCGTCGCGGCCGGCGTGGTGGACGACATCGCGGACGGTTACGATCTCGCTCGGTCCACCATCGAGAGCGGCCACGCGGCCGAACGGCTCGTGCAGTTCTCGGATCTCACCACCAGGCTGGCATCCACGTGAGTTTTCTCGTCGACATCGTCGAAGCCCGGCGCCGGGCGGTCGCCTCCGCCCGCCGCGAACGGTCCCTGGACGACCTCCTCGGGGAGATCGAGCCGCCGGGACGCTCCCGTCCCTTCTCGGAGGCGCTCATCGCCCCGGGCGTCTCGCTCATCGCCGAGATGAAGCGGGCCAGCCCGTCGAAGGGCCCGATCCGGCCGGAGGCGACCGTGGCCGACGTGGTGTCCGCCTACCAGCGGGCGGGCGCGAGCGCCGTGTCGGTGCTGACGGAGCCGAACTGGTTCGGCGGCAGCCTGGACGACCTGGTGGAGGCGCGCGCCGCGTGCGACCTGCCGCTGCTGCGCAAGGACTTCGTGGTGGACGAGTACCAGCTGCTCGAGGCGCGCGCGGCCGGCGCCGACGGCGCGCTGCTGATCGTCGCCGCGCTCGACACGCAACGCCTGGCCGATCTCATGGGCGCGGCCTCGGATCTCGGCATGGACTGCCTGGTGGAGGTGCACGACGAGGACGAGGTCGAGACCGCGGTCGAGGCGGGCGCCGAGATCATCGGCATCAACAACCGCAACCTCCACACGCTCGAGGTGGACCTGGGCACCACGTTCCGCCTGC
>CALMEC010000158.1 GCA_937862675.1 uncultured Actinomycetes bacterium | reverse complement strand
ACGTTGAAGAGCATCGTGCCGTACGGTGATGGATTGAAGCGGAATCGCGCCGGGATCCTGAGCAGCCGGCAACCCTTGGTGAATGAAAACGGCTCTGCCAGTTGAATCTCCTGGAGTTCCTCGACCTCGAAGCGGTTACGCATGTGAGTCGGCATAAGGGTGTATTCGAAGCAGGGCTCGTTGTCCGGTGATGCGCATGACCGCATATATACGTAGCGCCCGTCTACTACATTGACGTGGCCGCCAAAGACGCCAAATAACCCCGCTTCGCGCAGGGGCTGGTCGAGGGGCACGCCGGTGTAGAGGCCGTAGGCGGAACCGGTCTCGGGACGCGAACGCTCCCGGACGATGACGGGGACCTCGGCCAGCGCGCTCGCGAACGGCTCGGGGACGTCGTCGATGGCGGTGCGCACCAGTTCCTCGAACTGTTCGGTGGTAAATGTCATTCGAACTTTCTGTAGACTTTGGCAACAGAATCCGGCATCGGAGATCCGGAATACATGAGCGGCTTCCACAGGCACCAAGGAGGGTACGTGCAGAGGATATGGACAGGTCGCGTCGCCGTCGTGATCGCACTCACGGTCATGCTCGTTCTTGCGGCGACCCATGCACAGGCGCAGTCGTCTCCCGCCGGGGCCGGGACGACCTCGGGTCAGGATGCGCTCGGGAACGGCACCGGGTTCCTGCAGGGGGCGCAGGTGGGCAGGAGCGTCAGCCCGATACCGGCCATCTCGCTGACCGCCGCGCTCCGCGCGCTCGAGACGGGTTCCGCACGATCGGCGTGGCTGCAGCCGAAGTCCGGCAGTGGCGGGTCGACCCTCACACTGGTCCTGGCGAACGGTCAGGAGCGGACGGCACAGGTGGTCAGCACGCAGTCCGCCGAGCAGGTGCTCGCCGCAGCCCGCAAGGGCGGGGTGGACTTCTCCGAGCTCGAGCCGAAACGCGTCCAGCCGACGCCGTTCGCCGACTCGTCCGGATTCGATCTCGCGTCGTGGATCCAGACGTGGGGTCCGCTCATCATGTTCCTGGCCATCGTCCTGATCCTCGCGATCATGCTCCGCCAGATGGGCGGGGCGAAGTTCACCAGCAAGGTGAAGCCGGTGGAGTCGCAGGTCGGCTTCGACGACGTCGCGGGCATCGACGAGATCCGCGACGAGGTCCTCGAGATCGCCGACTACCTGAAGAACCCGGAGCGCTACCGGCAGATCGGTGCGACCCTGCCGAAGGGCATCGTGCTCTACGGCGCACCGGGAACGGGGAAGACCCTCCTGGCCAAGGCGGTCGCCGGTGAGGCCGGCGTCCCGTTCTTCAGCGCCTCCGGCGCGGAGTTCATCGAGGTCTACGTCGGCGTCGGCGCCAAGAGGATCCGGCATCTGTTCGAGGCGGCGCGGAAGGCCGCCCCGGCACTGCTCTACATCGACGAGATCGACGCCATCGGCGAGCGGCGCAGCGGCGGCCCCGGGGAACGTGAGCACACCGGGACCCTCGACCAGCTCCTCACCGAGATGGACGGGTTCGACGTGGACCCCACCAAGCCGGTCGTCGTTCTGGCCTCGACCAACCGTCTGGAGCACCTCGACCCCGCGCTTCTTCGTTCGGGTCGTTTCGACCGGAAGATCGCGGTCGGATTGCCGGATCGCATGGCGCGCGAACGGATCCTCGGCGTGCACATGCGCACGCGGCCGCTTGCGCCCGGCGTGGAGCTGGGACAGGTCGCGGCCTTCACGGCGGGCATGGCGGGCGCGGATCTGGCCTCGCTGTGCAACGAGGCCTCGTTCGAGGCGACGCGTGCCAAGCGGTCGGACATCCGTCTGGATGACTTCCGGCGCGCGCTGATGCGTCTCGCGGCGGGTCCTGAGAAGCGGACACAGGTGCTGACGGAGGCGGGGCGCACGCTGGTGGCGTACCACGAGATGGGTCACGCCATCGTCGGGCACATGCTGCCCAACTGCGAGCCGGTGGAACGCGTCACCGTCATCCCGCAGGGACAGGCACTCGGGGTCACCTTCTCGCTCCCGGACGAGGATCGCTTCCTCGCCACCCGGCAGGAGCACCTCGACCGGCTCGCCCGGATCATGGGCGGCCGTGCGGCGGAGGAGCTCATCTTCGGCGAGATGACATCGGGTGCGGCGGACGACCTCAAGAAGGCCACGGCCCTCGCGCACATGATGGTGGTCGATCTCGGCATGGCACGTGCCACCACCGAGGAGAGCCTCGCCGTCGGTCTGGCGGGAGGACAGTCCGCGCCGGCCGGTGCGGAGCGGGTGGAGTCCGAGATCCAGGCGATCCTGGCGTCGGCCTACCGGTCGGCCTATGAGCTGCTGCAGGCCAACGAGGAGCTGCTCCACCGTGCGGCCGGCGTGCTGCTGGACACCGAGGCCCTGGACCGCGAGGAGATCGACGGGCTTCTGGGGCCGCGTCCGGTCGTGGAGCGTCTCACGCCGCGACAGGCGTCGCGGGACGGGGCGTCACCCGGCTCCGGAACAACGGCGGAGGACGCCGGTGTGGACGATCTCCCGGTGCCGGGCGACGTCGTGGCCCGTCCCTTCCGCCGGTTCGAGGCGTCGCGACGCTACGCCCAGGCGGCGGCGTTCGACGGCACCGGCTACGACGACGCGGAGCTAGATCTCCCAGCCGAGGCGGTCCAGGACGACCTCCTGCCCTCGGCGGACGACGCGCAGGCCGGCCGGTCCGTCGGTCACCTCGCCGATCACCGTGACGGGGAGACCGATTCCGGCCGTACGCCGTGAGATGACGTCCGGGGGCGCGGTCAGCAGTAGCTCGTAGTCCTCGCCCCCGGTCGCCGCGAACTCATCGGCGGGCCGCCCGAGCCCTCCCGCCACCCCCTCCACACCCGGGGCGCCGGGGACCCGGCCCCGGCCGAGCCTGACCCCGACGCCGGCCCCCGCGGCCAGACCGGGCCCGCCGCGGCCAAACCCCTGCTGCCGCCGCCAGAGCTCATGGTTGATCTTTTCAAGGGAAACTGGAATTCCCGCCGGAAGTCCCGTCAGAGTGGCGACCAAACACTCTCCGTGCGACTCGCCGGCCGTTTC
>CALMEC010000157.1 GCA_937862675.1 uncultured Actinomycetes bacterium | reverse complement strand
CCAAGGCCGAGCGCGCCGCCGCGCTGCGCGAGGAGTGGGGGATGCCCGTCGTGCCCCCGGTCGCGCCGATGCTCGCCAAGCCGGTCAAGGGCCTCGACGCGAAGGTGCTGCGCGACACCGAGGTCGTCTACGAGCCGAAGTGGGACGGCTTCCGCTCCATCGTCTTCCGCTCCGGTGACCGCGTCGAGATCGGCAGCCGGAACGAGAAGCCGATGACGCGCTACTTCCCCGAGGTCGTCGAGGCCGCCCTGGCCAACCTCCCCGAGCGCTGCGTCGTCGACGGCGGGCGCCGCCTCCCGATCCGGGATGAGATCCGCATCACGGGTACGGGCGTCGGCGTGGCCGCGCGCCGGATCGTCACCGCGCGACCCGTCGTGCACCCGACGGATGCCGCCGTCATGGACGACCTCCGCGCGCGCCATGTCCCGGGTGTCGACGCGCTGTCCGAGGATGCACGACCCGTCCGCGGCGACGAGCGCATCACCGTCGCCGGTGCGGAGCTCCAGGCGTCCCTGGACTCCGCCCGGGTGACGCCGCATCCCCTGGTGGTGACGGCGGAGCCCGGCGACTCCGGCGGGCTCGTCGTCCTGCGGACCCCGGCGGACGGCCCGTTCCTCGGGGTGTCCGACGACCAGACGCGCGGCTCTCCGATGGTCGTGGTGGGATTCGGCGACCGGTCGGCGACGGTGCCGGGCTTCCGCCGTCTCACGTTCGACGTGGCGGCCAAGATGGAGGGGCGGCCGGACCTTCCGCTGGTCGCTCTCACGGGTTCCGTCGCCCGCGGCGACATCGGCGCTCCGGTCATCGGCCGCGACGGCGCCGTCCACGCCATCGTGTTCGCACGCGGCGGCACCGGCACGCCCCCGCTCGCCGTGCGGTCCTCGGTGATCCTGAGCCTCGTCCCCGGCGCGTCAATGGAGGAGGACAATCCTTTCGCGGCGGCGATGGAGCTCCTCTGGTCGGGAGAGTACGAACGTGCCGCGGAGGTCCTGCTCGTCGCGCCGACGCGGGCTCCCTCGTCGCTCGTGACGTACGAGGCGCAGCGGGCGACATCCCTGGCCACAGCGGCCTATCACGTCGAGAACCATGCCGGCCAGTGGCGCGTCGCCCTCATCATCGCCGCACTCGCGGCGTCGGTGGTCAGCGTGCTGATCCTGCGCCGGTTGCGCCGGGACGCCATGACGTCGTGAGAGGGCGATCCCCGCATCCCGCTGGCGCGTCGCGGGGCGGGGTGTCCGCGCCCGCGGACTAACCTTTCGCCGGTGCCCGCCGCCCTCCGCGCCACGAGTCCCCCCGGCCGCCTGCCGCGCCGACGCGGCCGATCCGGTTCTCTCACAGGGGAGCCGGGCGCCGTTGCTCGCCCGACGGCGCCCCGGGCTCCCCTGCGTGCCCTTCGGTTCGACGCGCGTCCGGCGGAACCTGCCCGCCCGACCACGGAGCGGTCACACTGACCATGCGCCTCCTTCACACGGCAGACCTCCATCTGGGCAAGCGTCTGTACGGCGTCGACCGCCTCACCGAGGCCCACGCCGTCATCGATGAGATCGCCGGCATCGCCGAGCAGAACGCCGTGGACGCCGTCCTCCTGGCGGGCGACATCCTGGACCGGCGCATCGTCGACCCCGAGGTGCTGTCGGTCGCCCTGCAGGGGCTCGAGCGTCTCGGACGCGCGGCACCGGTGGTGGCCGTCACGGGCAACCACGACGATCCGCTCTTCTGGGCGGAGCTGGCGCCGTACCTGGCGCCGCGCATCCTCCTCGCCGCCACCGACACCGTGCTCTCCCTCGACACGGCCGCCGGCCCCCTCACCGTGGCGTGCATGCCGTGGCCCGAACCGGCCGACGCGGTGACCGCCCCAGGCGCGGTGCGTGGCGAGTCGCGGGAGGCGTACGGCGACCTGGTCCGGGGCCGTCTGGTCGAGCTCGGCCGTCAGACGCAGTCCACGCGCATCCAGCGCGGCGGGGCGGCGGTGCTCGTGGCCCATCTCATGATGCGGGGCGGGCGTTCGGGAGGCGGTGAGCGGGAGCTCACCCTCGGGGGGACCTATGCCGTCGCCGGCGGTGACGTGCCTCCGGTCTTCGACTACGTGGCGCTCGGTCATCTCCACCGTCCCCAGGTCGTCGGCTCGGTCGCCGCTCCGGCGCGCTACAGCGGGAGCCCGCTCGGGCTCGACTTCTCCGGCGACGGAGACGATCCCTCCGTGACGATCGTGGAGATCGAGGGCGGACGCGCGCACACCCGCGAGGTGCCGCTCACCGCCGGGCGCCGGCTGGTGCGCATCCGCGGGGCACTGGACGACCTTCCGCGCATCGCCGCCGATCATCCCGACTCCTGGTTCTTCTGCGAGGTCGTGTCCGACGACACCCGCCTCGACATGGTGCGGGTGGTCCGCGAGGTCGTCCCGGACGCCCTCCGCGTGGAGCAGATCGTCAGCCGGTCGTCGGACCCGCTCGACACGCCGGACGAGGAGGATCTCAGCTCCCGGTCGCTGGCCGAGCTCTACCGCGAATGGCTGGTGTCGGTCGGCCGTCCTGCGGATCCCGCCCTCCTCGCCGAGATGGAACGGGCGCTGGCGCAGGCCGACGGGGAGTTCGTCGAGTGAGGCCGCTCCACCTGCGTCTCGTCGCCTTCCGCTCGTACACCGACGCGTCGTTCGACCTCAGCCACCACAGCCTGGTCGTCGTCTCCGGCGACACGGGCGCCGGTAAGACGTCCCTCCTGGACGGCGTGTGCTTCGCGCTCTACGGACGCACGCCCGAGCTGGCGGGTCCGCGTGAGCTCCTATCGCTCGGCGCGACGCACGGTGAGGTGACCCTCGACTTCTCGACGCGGGGCGGCTCGGCGCTGTGGCGCGTCACCCGTCGATTCGGCCCGCAGGCGCCCGAGCCCAACCACGTCCTGGAACAGCTGGACGACGCGGGCGAGGTCGTCGACCGTGTCGCAGGGCATTCACAGGTCAATCAGCGCATCGTGTCGCTCGTCGGGATGACGTTCCCGGCGTTCACCTCCGCCGTGCTCCTGGCCCAGGGGCGGTTCGCGCAGTTCCTCCAGGCGCAGCCCAAGGATCGCGACGCGATCCTACGGCAGCTCTTCGGCGTGACCGGCCTGGAGTCGGTGCGCACCGCCGCCATCGCCGGACGCGACGCGCACATCGCGGCGGCGGAGGCCTTCGAGGCCGAGCGCCGCCGGTTCGGATCCTTCGACGCCTCCGCGCGCAACGCCGCCGCCCGGGCTCTGCGCACGGCGGCCGGCCACCAGGCGCAGCTGGCCGCGCTGCAGCCCCTGATGGATCTCGCGGCACGGGAACGCGTGCGTATGTCGGAGGCCACCACCACGCTTCGCCAGATCCAGGCCGCGGCCGTCGATCTCGGCACTCGCGACGGATGGGACGCGGCGCTCACCGCTCATCGCGCGGCCACCGAACGGCTCGTCTCGAGCCGGGACCGCCAGACGGCGGCCGAGCGTGCGTCGGCGGATGCCGTGGAGGCCCGTGGCCGGCTCCAGGAACGGTATGGGGGAAGCGCGGCCGATCTCGCCGCACTGAGAAGCGTGGCCGAGCGTCTTGCAGCGGCGCGTCTCGCCGTCCCCGAGGTCCGTCGCCAATTGGAGGACCGTCGCCGCGAGGTCTCGCAGCGGCGGCTCGAGGTGGAGCGGCTGCGCACCGAGTCCGCGGAGCTCGCCGAGACCTGCGACCGATGCCGCGGTGTCCGTGATGCCGTGGCCGACGTGCTGGCGGCCCGGCAGCACGTGCGCGACGCCGACGCCGAGGTGGACGCGGCCCGTGCTGCGCGCGACACGGCGCACGATGCGGCCCGGCAGGCGACCGACGACGCCAGCCTCGCCGACGAGGGGCTTGACGCGCTGCGTCACGCGCATCTGGCCATCACGTTGCGCGGCGGCCTCGTCGCCGGCGACAGCTGCCCGGTCTGTGAGCAGCCGGTGCACGTGGTCCCTCCCAGTCCTCCGGACGATCTGGACGACGTGGCCGTCGACGTGGCCGCCCTCCAGCGGCGGGCGACGGAGCTCACCGCGGTCCTCAACGACCAGGAGGCGGAACACCGGGCGGCGATGCGTCACCGTGACAGCTCACGCGAGGCCGAGGCTGAGGCGATGCGCGCTCTGCGCGTGCTGGATCCCGGTATCGACCCCGACGACGCCGCGGCGCGGGAGGCGCTTCAGGTGCGGCTGGTCGAGGCCGAGCGCACACATGAGCAGGTCACGTCCCGCCGGGATGCCCTGACCTCCTGGATCGAGCAGGAGACCGGGTCGCTGATCGAGGCCAACCGGCGGCTCCTGCACGACGAGGAGGAGCTCGGCGCACTGGCGGTGCGGCTGGGCGAACGGGCGGAGGGGGGTGACCCCATCGCGGAGCTCGACGCGGCGGCCCGTGATCTGGAGGAGATGGAGTCGGTGGTCGCCCGGGCGACCGCAGTGGTCACGCAGGCGACCGCCGAGGTGATCGAGGCGGAGCGGGACCTGCGGGACATCGAGCGGACCCGGATCGGTCCGCTCCGTCAGTCGCTCGCCGTCGTCGCCACCCGGCTGGGCCTGCCGGCACCGGCCGTCGATGTCCCGGCGCACGAGCTCATGGATCAGGCCGCGGAGTACTCGCGCCAGGCGGAGTGGGCGGCGCAGGACGCGGAGAAGCGCATCGCGGAGGCCCGGGCACAGGCGGAGGACATCGATGCGCGGGTGGCCCGGCATGCCCAGAATCTGGGAGTGGATCTGAGCGCCGACTTCTCGGCCGGCCTGCGCGCCGCGCACGCGGACTACCGTCATGCGGCGGAGCGCCTGGCGGAGGTGGAGCGCGGTGCGGTGGAGGGGCGCCGGCTGGAGGCCCGGGTGGAGGAGGAACGCCGGCAGGCGGAGGTGGCGGCGGTGCTGGCACAGGATCTCCAGGCCAATCGCTTCCCGCGCTTTCTCCTGTCGCGTTTTCACGAGCGACTGGCGCGCGGAGCGACGGAGCGTCTGCTCAGCCTGTCCAACGGTGCCTACACGTTCTCGGGTGCCGAGCCCGATCCCCTCGCCGTGGTCGATCACCGTCGCGGGCATCGCGTGCGCAGCGCAGCCACCCTCTCGGGCGGTGAGCGCTTCCTGGCCAGCCTGTCGCTCGCCCTCGCCATGTCCGACATCGCCAGCGGCACCGACGGCCGGCTGGAGTGCCTCTTCCTGGATGAGGGGTTCTCGACCCTGGACGCCGACTCCCTCGAGCTGGCCATCAACGGCGTGGAGCGGATGGCCGACGACGGGCGCCTGGTGGTGGTCATCACCCACCTGCCGGGGGTGGCGGAGCGTCTGGGCACGGCGATCTACGTGCGCAAGGATCCGGGGGGATCCAGCCGCATCATCGATCCCAGCAGCCCGGCCCGTATCTCGTCGTAGGACGAGACGGCGGCGTTCGCGACGTCGATGACATGTGAGTGACGTGGTCGAGCATCGCCGGTGCCGATGCGTTTCCTCAGGTCGATCGGGCCGCGGTCCGCGACATCCTCATCCACGAGTTCCACTTGCTGGAGTGCCCCCGGACGACGAGTGACAGCGCTGGTGTCAGACACCCGACACGCGCGACGGATGCGGTCATCCCATCGCGGTCGTCGGACATCCCGTTCATCCCGCGGGTCGATCAGGGGCTTCGATCCGGCTTTCTCGATCCGCGCGCGTGCGGGCTCACGCGATGTCGTCAGCGATCCGGGGTGTGGTGCGGCTCCCGTCCGTGGCGACACATCCCTCTAGCTCGTCCCGCTGCGCCGCCCGCCCAGGGGCTCCGCAAGGAAACGCTCGACGAGCCGGTACATGTCCATGCGGTTCTCCGGCTTCACGAACCCGTGGCCCTCGTCGTCCTTCACCATGTACTCCACCGGCACGCCCCGTTCGCGCAGCGCGTCCACGATCTGGTCCGACTCCTGCTTCGTGACGCGTGGGTCGTTGGCGCCCTGGATGACCAGGAGGGGAGCGCGGATCTGGTCGACGCGGTTGATCGGCGAGCGGGCCTCCAGGTCGGCCAGCTCGTCCGGGTCGTCGGGGTCGCCGACGAAGCGGAACCAGGTGCCCGCCAGGAGCGGCTTCCAGTAGGCCGGGAAGCTCCGGATGAGCGTGACGAGGTTGGAGGGGCCGACGACGCTGATCGCAGCGGCGAAGACGTCCGGGGTGAACGTCGCACCGACGAGGGACGCGTAGCCACCGTAGCTTCCCCCGTAGATCGCGATGCGATCGGGATCGGCGATGCCCTCGGCCACGATCCAGTCGACGGCGTCGATCAGGTCGTCGTGCATCTTCCCGGCGAACTCCCGCTCGGCGGCGTGCATGAACGCCTTGCCGAACCCGCTGGATCCCCGGTAGTTGACCTGCAGCACGGCGTAGCCGCGGTTGGCCAGGAACTGCGCCTGCGGGTCCCAGCCCCACGAATCGCGTGCCCAGGGTCCGCCGTGGACGAACAGGACGGTAGGGAGGCTGCGCTCCTCCGCCCCGACCGGGAGGGTGAGGTAGCAGCGAAGGACCAGCCCGTCGCGGGACGTCACGCGCACGGGACGTCGCTCGGCCAGGACGGAGGGGTCCAGCCACGGCCGTGAACGGAAGAGCAACCGCGCCTCCCCGGTGGTGCGGTCGAAGAGGAAGGTGGCCCCGGGGTCTCGGTCGTCGTCGAAGACGACGGTCCAGTAGCGCTCCTCGTTGTCCGTGCTGGTGATCATCGGATCGCCGTGGTGGACGGCGCGCAGCCGCTCCCAGTCCTGGGCGAAGCCGTCGTCGAAGGGGTGCATCACGACGCGGTCGCGCCGGTAGATCGCTCCCAGGAGCTCGCCGGTGCGATCCGAGATGACCGGCCGTCCCAGGTCGGCCTCCTCGTCCGAGTCGATCTCCCGCACCTCGCCCGACTGCACGTCGATCGCGACCAGGCGCACCAGGTCGCTCCCCTTCGCGCTGCCCACGTAGAGCTCACGTCCGTCTGCGCTGAAGGCGTACGGGTAGCCGGAGTCCTCGTTGTCGAACTCGGCGAGCACGCGGAACTCCGACGACTCGTCGTCGCGCACCAGGAGCTGGTGGTCGCCGGTCGGCGTCTGTGCGAACGCGGCGCGAAGGCGCGCGTCGCGGTCGGTCTGCCAGCCGAGGATGTTGCCGGGGTTCTCCGCCACGAACTCCAGCTCGCCCGTCTCGAGGTCGATGCGCTCCACGTCGAACAGCGACCGGTCGCGCCGGTTCGTCGAGATCAGCAGGTGTGCGGGGTCGTTGCGCGGTACGTCGATCACGCTCACCTTCACCCCGTCGAACGGTGTGAGGTCGCGGTCGGCCGCCTCCGGATCCGAGGGGTCTGCGGCGAAGAGGTGCGTGTTCTCGTCGCCGCCGGTGTCCTGCATGTAGAGGATGCGCGACCCGTCGCGCGCCCAGGCGTAGTCACGGACTCCGCGGTCGGTGTCGTGGGTGCCCTGGACCGCCTCGCCGCCGTCGACATCGCTCACCCACACGTTGAGCGGACCGCCCCCGCCGCCGGGCGCGAGCCAGGCGAGGCGCTTGGCGTCGGGCGAGACCCGCGGAGCTGCGCGCTCCGGATCGTCGAAGAAGTGCTCGAGGGGGATCAGTGGCGGTGTCATACGGGCATTTTGGCAGGGTGATGCGGGTGATGACGCGGTGCCTGTCCGCTGAGGCGTCAGGATGGATGTTCTCGCTTCCGCCCCGGCCGATCGGACGGACGTCGCGTGATCGTCCTAGCGAGTGGGCAGCGACAGCCAGATCAGAGTGACGCCTCCCTTGCCGTGTCTCACCCGTGCCGACACCGCCAGATGGTCGGTGGGGCAGCGCCGGATGTCGGTGGCCGCCGCATCGATCCGCCCGAGTGGACTCTTCTCGGGTACCGTGATCGTTCCACGGCGTCCGTAGGACGCATCCGGTCGCCCTGTCCGTGTGGTGATGCGAATCTGCTGAGGGGTCGTCTGGACGAAGCCGCCGGTGCAAAGTGCGGCTCCCTGGATGGTGGCGGTTCCCTGCATGTTGGGATCCGCGGTTGCCGGGCGGGACCATCCGAGGGTTCCGTAGGCCGCATCACGCCGACCGTCTGCGGTGCGTCTCCAGGTCAGGTCCCGGTCGTATCCGTTGGGGCGTCCGACGACGTAGATCCGTCCGAGAGCCCGCTCGACGGAGACCGCGGCGCCGAACGCTCCCGCCAGGATCGGATCGTTGCGGAACGGCCCGTATGTCACCGTGCCGTCTCCGTCGCCGAATGCGGCATCAGGGGTCCCCGATGACGTCAGCTTCGTGAGGTATCCGATGGATCCGTTCGGGATGTCGCTGATCGTCCCGGCCACGATGATCGCGTTCGCCGGTGTTACGGTGAGCGTTCGCGGGCTGGCGATGAGACTGTCTGCGGGGGCGCCCAAGATCGATGCCGCCCGGCCGGTCGGTGGTGGGACGGGCGCCGTGCCACCCGATCCGAATGTTGGATCCGTCTGTCCCGATGTGGTCAGGCGCGTCACCAGGGTGGTCGACGTTCCCGGGAGAGGAAGGGTCGTCCTCGACATGAGGATGACCGGCCTTCCCTCGCCGTCGGATGCTGCACGCATCGGAGTGCCGGAGAGTGAGGACACTCCTCCGGTGCCGAAGGTCGTGTCGATGACGCCCTGGGCGGTCAATCGCGTGAGACGGCCTGTGTTGTACGGGATGACGCCGTTGACCACGGGCATGGAGAGCACGAGCCATCGTCCGTGGACATCCGGGGTCACCGCGACGACCGATCCGATGTCGTCCGGGAGCGTCAGCCGTCGGACCACGTGCGTGTACCGGCCTCTGCGCTGGACGACGAGTGCACGATTCGCCGGCACCGGCGTCAGAGGCCCCTGCGTGGAGGGGGTCACGATGAATCCGCGGCCGGCGAAGACGGCGACGCCGGCGACTTGGACCTGCTTCGGCGCGACCGGTATCCACGTCGAGGGGGTGGGTGCGACGGTGGCACCCTTGGCGGACGGCCCGGCCAGTACGGCAGACAGAACGAGACCGCAGACGACGACGCGGACGGTGAGTCGAGGTTGCCTGGGCCGGTCGATCACATCGCACCTCCTGTCGGCTCTCACGACGGCGCGTGAGGCGGGTGGTCGACGCACTCTACGTCATGATCCGTCATCTCGA
>CALMEC010000156.1 GCA_937862675.1 uncultured Actinomycetes bacterium | reverse complement strand
CTGGTGACGACGCCCTGCCGGCTCTTGCGGCCGGCCACGGATTCCTGCGGTGTCTTCTGCTCAGGCACCGGCGACCTCCTGGTCACGCTCGCTGATCACGGTAAGGAGCCGAGCGATCTCACGCCGGCGCAGCCCGATCTCGGAGGTCTCCTCAAGAGAACCGGACGCATGCTGGAAGCGCAGGTTGAACAGCGCCTCACGCGCCTCCCGGAGGAGTGCGGAGAGCCGCTCGTCGTTGAGCTCCCGAAGTTCTTTCGCACTACGTTGTGCCACTAGAAGTCATCCCTCGTCACGAACTTGCACTTGATCGGAAGCTTCATGGCGGCGAGGCGCATGGCCTCCTTCGCCAGTTCCTCCGGCACGCCGCTCAACTCGAACATGATGGCGCCGGGCTTGACGACGGCGACCCACGCCTCGGGTGAGCCCTTCCCGGAACCCATGCGGGTCTCGGCCGGCTTCTTGGTCACCGGGAGGTGCGGGAAGATGTTGATCCACACCTTGCCGCCACGCTTGATGCGCCGCGTGATGGCGATACGGGCCGACTCGATCTGGCGGTTGGTGATCCAGGCCGGCTCGAGCGCCTTGAGGCCGTACTGACCGAAGGCGAGCTGGTGCTGGCCCTTGGAGTAGCCCTGACGACGACCGCGATGGCTCTTGCGATGCTTGACGCGCTTCGGCATCAGCATTAGGACGCACCTCCCTGACCGCCCTGTCCGCCGCCCTGACCACCCTGGCCGCCGGGGCCTCCGCCCTGACCGCCCGGGCGCGGACCACGTCCGCCACCGCCCTGGCGCGGACCGCGTCCGCCGCCGCCACCCTGGCCGCCGCGTCCGCGACCGCCCTGGCCTCCGCCACCACCGCCCTGCCCGCCGCGTCCGCGACCACCGGGACGGTCGCCACGGTCACGCCGCTGACGGCGTGCCGGCTGCGGGGCGTCGAAGTCCACACGACCGCGGGCGTCGGTGACACCCTCGGGCAGGACCTCGCCGCGGTTGATCCAGACCTTCACGCCGATGCGGCCGAAGGTCGTCTTGGCCTCGTAGAAGCCGTAGTCGATGTCGGCACGCAGCGTGTGCAGCGGGACGCGCCCTTCCGAGTAGTGCTCGGAGCGAGACATCTCCGTGCCGCCGAGCCGGCCGCTGCACTGCACCTTGACGCCCTGGGCGCCGGAGCGCATGGCGGAGGTGAGCGCGCGCTTCATGGCGCGGCGGAAGCTGACGCGGTTCTGCAGCTGCTCGGCGATGGACTGCGCCACGAGGGTGGCGTCCAGCTCGGGGCGCTTGACCTCGTTGATGTTGATCTGGATCTGCTTGCTGGTGAGGCTGTGCAGATCACGGCGCAGCGCGTCGACCTCCTGGCCGCTCTTGCCGATCACGATGCCGGGGCGTGCGGTGAAGATGTCGACGGTCAGCTTGGCCGGGTCCTTGCGGACGTGGATGTCCGAGAGGCTGGCGTGCGCAAGCTTGCCGTAGATGTGATCGCGGATGGCACGGTCCTCGTCGAGCGCGGCCGCGAAGTCGCGCTGCGCGAACCAGTTGCTCTTCCAGTCGGAGATGACTCCGAGCCGGAATCCGCCGGGATGGACTTTCTGACCCAACCTAGCGCCCCTTCCGTGCTGTGCCCTCGGCGGGCTCAGCCAGTCCGATGGTGATGTGACTCGTGCGCTTGAGGATGGGCGAGGCCGATCCCCGTGCCCGCGGGCGGAAGCGCTTGATGGTGGGGCCCGGGTCGACCGTGACGTGGGTCAACACCAGGTCCTCCGACTGGAGGCCGTGGTTGTGGTCCGCGTTGGCGGCGGCGGACTCGAGCACCTTGCGCACCGGCACGGCCGCGTCGCGGGTGGCGAACGCGAGGATGGCCCGGGCCTCGGTGACGGACTTGCCGCGCACGAGGTCGGCGACGAGCCGCGCCTTGCGGGGCGACACGCGCACGTACTTGGCCGTGGCGCTGACGAGATCTCTTGTGGCTGCGTTGTTCATCGCATCTTCGCCGTTCGGTCGGAGCCGGCGTGACCGCGGTAGGTGCGGGTGGGCGCGAACTCGCCGAGCTTGTGACCGACCATGCTCTCGCTGATGAACACGGGGACGTGCTTGCGTCCGTCGTGCACGGCGATCGTGTGGCCGACCATCTCCGGGAAGATCGTCGACGAACGAGACCACGTGCGGATCATCCGCTTCTCGTTGGCCGTGTTCATCTCTTCGATGCGGCGCATGAGCTTTGGGGCCACGAACGGGCCCTTCTTGAGGCTACGACCCACCTAGTTTCCCCCCGCGTGCTTCCCGCGCTTGCGCGCACGGACGATCATCTTCTGACTGGCCTTCTTGGTGTTGCGCGTCCGGGCACCCTTGGTGGGCTTGCCCCACGGGGTGACCGGGTGACGACCCGAGTTGCTCTTGCCCTCACCACCACCGTGCGGGTGGTCGACCGGGTTCATTGCGGAACCGCGGACGGTCGGGCGGATGCCCTTCCAGCGCGAGCGGCCGGCCTTGCCGCCCGACAGGTTCTCGTGCGTCGTGTTCCCCACCTGGCCGATCGTGGCACGGCACTCCAGGTGGATCATCCGCATCTCGGTGGACGGGAGGCGGACGGTGGCGTAGTCGCCTTCCTTCGCCATGAGCTGGGCGCTGACGCCCGCGGAACGGACGATCTGACCGCCGCGGCCGGCCTGCAGCTCGATGTTGTGGATGGTCGTACCCGTCGGGATGTCCCGGAGCGGGAGCGTGTTGCCCGGCTTGATGTCCGCACCGGGACCGCTCATGACCGTGTCGCCGACCTTCAGCCGCACCGGCGCGAGGATGTAGGCCTTCTCGCCGTCGGCGTAGTGCAGGAGCGCGATGCGGGCCGACCGGTTGGGGTCGTACTCGATCGTGGCGACCTTGGCGGGGATCCCGTCCTTGCGTCGCTTGAAGTCGATGATGCGGTAGCGGCGCTTGTGCCCGCCACCCTTGTGCCGGGTGGTGATGCGGCCGTTGTTGTTGCGCCCACCGGTCTTGGTGACCTTGCCGAGAAGGGACTTCTCGGGGGTCGTCGCCGTGATCTCCTCGAAGTCCGAGGTGGTGACGAACCGGCGGCCCGGTGATGTCGGCTTGTACTTCTTGATGCCCATGCTGGAGATCAGACCCCTTCGAACAGCTCGATGCGATCTTCGGGCGCGAGCTCGACGATCGCCTTCTTGTACCCGGGGCGCCGACCGCGCGTGTACCCGCGCCGCTTGGGCTTGCCCTGAACCTTGACGATCCGGACGTCCGTGACGAGGACGTCGAAGATGTCCTCGACGGCCTGACGGATCTGGATCTTGTGCGCGTCGGCCAGCACCTCGAAGGTGTACTGGTTGTGACGCTGCGCAAGCTGGAAGGCCTTCTCGGAGATGACCGGGCGGACCACCACCTTGCGGATGTCCTCGCGCTGGCTCCCGCTCATGCCTGCTCCTCCTCATCGGTCTCGGCGTCGGCGACGTCCTCGGTCTCCTCCGCCGGGGCCTCGGCTGCTGCTGCTGCAGCGGCCTGCTCCTCACCCTCGACGGCGATCTCGGCGTCGTCGGCGGCGGGGGCGTCGTAGGCCGTGGCCGGATCCGTCTCGACGTCACCCTCGACGTCGTCCTCGACCGGAGGCAGCGAGACGGACGACG
This sequence comes from uncultured Actinomycetes bacterium, assembly GCA_937862675.1. GTDB lineage: Bacteria > Actinomycetota > Thermoleophilia > Miltoncostaeales > Miltoncostaeaceae > CALMEC01. Next base: position 5,483 of record CALMEC010000156.1, on the reverse strand, counting down.
AGGCGTCGTCATCGTCGGCCTTCTTGCGGCCCCGCTTGGGCTTGTCGGCCGACTTGCGGGTGATCTTCTTGGGCTCCGGCGGCGCGGTGCGCTCCGGTGCGGCCTTGGCGGTCGCCGGCGTGTCGGCCACGGTCAGCTCACCGCCGGCCCAGTGTTCCCAGACGCTGCGCTGGACCAGGATGCTGCGTGCGGCCATGATGTCGACGACCTCGGTCTCGACGGAGGCCAGGACGTAGACGTCCTCAAGGTTGCGGAAGGACAGTCCCTCGACGCCGTCCGGGTCCTCGACGATGAGGAGCAGCGGACGGGCCTCGATGCCCTCCGGCGCCTGGAAGAGGTACTCGGCGGCGCGCTTGGTGGACGGCGTGTCCCACCCGGTGGGGTCCATCACGGCCAGGGTGCCGCGCTCGGCGTGGGCACGCAGAGCGGAGCGGAACGCCTGGGCGCGGACCTTCCGGTTGAGCTTGCCGCCGTGGCTGCGCGGCGTGGGACCGAAGGTCACGCCACCGCCACGCCAGTGCGGCGCGCGGATGGAGCCCTGGCGGGCCCGGCCGGTGCCCTTCTGGCGCCACGGCTTGCGGCCACCGCCGGAGACCTCGCCGCGGTCCTTCGTGGAGTGCGTGCCGGCACGCCGCCACGCGAGCTCGGCCGTGACCGTCTCGTGGATGAGGTGCGGCTTGATCTCCTGCTCGGCGACACGTCCGGAGAGTTCCGCCGATCCGGTGGGAAGCCCCTCGGCGTTCAGTACGGGGATGCTCATTCGGGCCTCACGATCACGATTCCGTTGACGCCTCCGGGAACCGCCCCCTGGACCAGGAGGAGGTTGCGCTCGGGATCCGCGTCGATGATCTGCAGTCCGCGCTGGGTGACCTGGGCGTTGCCCATGCGGCCGCTCATCCGGACGCCCTTCATGACGCGGGCCGGGTAGGCGGCCGCGCCGATGGAACCGGGCTGACGGATGTTGTGCGAGCCGTGGCTCTTGGGACCGCGCTTGAAGTTGTGGCGCTTGATGGTGCCCTGGTAGCCCTTGCCCTTGGACGTCCCGGTGACGCGGACGAACTCACCCGAGGTGAACGTCTCGACGGTGACGACGTCACCCACCGAGACCTCGTCGCCGAGCTCGTCGGGGCTGAATTCGGCGAGGTGCTTGTGCGCACCCGCGCCGGCCCGCTTGAGGTGACCGAGCTCGGGGCCCGAGAGCTTGTCGGGACGGACCTGGCCGAACGCCAACTGGACGGCGGAGTAGCCGTCGTTCTCGGGCGTCTTGACCTGGACGACGGGGCAGGGCCCCGCCTCGATGACGGTCACGGTGACGCGCTTGCCGTCCTCGGCGAAGATCTGAGTCATGCCGAGTTTCTTGCCGATGATCGCTGCCACTACTGCACCTACGCCTTGATCTCGATGTCGACCCCGGCCGGCAGGTCGAGGCGCATGAGCGAGTCGACGGTCCGCGGAGTGGGCGAGTAGATGTCGATCAGCCGCTTGTGCGTGCGGATCTCGAAGTGCTCGCGCGAGTCCTTGTCCTTGAACGGACCCTTGATCACGCAGTACACGTTCTTCTCGGTCGGCAGCGGAACGGGTCCGGAGATCGTGGCTCCGGAACGTTGCGCGGTCTCGACGATCGACGCGGCGCTCTTGTCGATGAGCTCGTGATCGTAGGCCTTGAGTCTGATGCGGATCTTGTTCTGCTGCACCTGTACGTCCTGAGAATGAAAAGCCCGCCGCCTCCCGGCTGGGGGGCGACGGGCGGGGAACCCTACCGGGTTTGTCTAAGCGATGATCTTGTCGACGACGCCGGCGCCGACGGTGCGGCCGCCTTCGCGGATCGCGAAGCGGAGACCTTCCTCCATGGCGATCGGCTGGATGAGCTCGACCTCCATGACGGCGTTGTCGCCCGGCATGATCATCTCGACGCCCTCCTGGAGCGTGATGGTGCCGGTGACGTCCGTCGTGCGGAAGTAGAACTGCGGGCGGTAGTTGCCGAAGAACGGCGTATGACGGCCACCCTCGTCCTTGGAGAGGACGTACACGTTCGCGGTGAACTTGGTGTGCGGGGTGATCGAGCCCGGGGCCGCGAGCACCTGGCCGCGCTGGATCTCCTCGCGCTTGAGACCGCGGAGGAGGCAGCCGATGTTGTCGCCCGCGCGACCCTCGTCGAGGAGCTTGCGGAACATCTCGACGCCGGTGACGACGGTCTGCTCGATCTCGGGCTTCATGCCGACGATGTCGATCGTCTCGCCGACCTTGACGATGCCGCGCTCGACACGGCCGGTGGCGACGGTGCCGCGGCCGGTGATCGAGAACACGTCCTCGACCGGCATCAGGAACGGCTTGTCGATGTCGCGCTCGGGGACCGGGACGTAGTCGTCGACGGCCTGCATGAGGTCGAGGATCCCCTGGACCGCGTCGGGGTCGCCGTTGAGGGCGTTGAGCGCGGACACGCGGACGACCGGGATGTCGTCACCCGGGAACTCGTAGCTGGAGAGGAGCTCGCGGACCTCCATCTCGACGAGCTCGAGGAGCTCCTCGTCGTCCACGGTGTCGGACTTGTTGAGCGCCACGACGATGTACGGCACGCCGACCTGACGGGCGAGCAGGATGTGCTCACGGGTCTGCGGCATGGGGCCGTCCGCGGCGGAGACCACCAGGATCGCGCCGTCCATCTGGGCGGCACCGGTGATCATGTTCTTGATGTAGTCGGCGTGCCCGGGACAGTCGACGTGCGCGTAGTGGCGGTTGTCGGTCTGGTACTCGACGTGCGAGGTGGCGATGGTGATGCCGCGCTCCCGCTCCTCCGGTGCGTTGTCGATCGAGTCGAACGAACGCGCCTCTCCACCCTGGGCCTCGGCGAGGACCTTGGTGATGGCGGCCGTGAGCGTTGTCTTGCCGTGATCGACGTGGCCGATGGTGCCGACGTTCACGTGTGGCTTCGACCTGTCGAACTTCTCTTTGGACATGCTCAATGACTCCTTATCGAGACGCTTTCCAACCGACGCCGTCGGGAGTCGGTCGTAGAGTTGCGGGGAACACCGTTGACGGGCACCGTGTTGGGCGCACCCGCCATGCGCAGACGTGCGACCGTCTGCAAAGCCCGCGGAGGATAACACAACCGCGGGGTGCTGCAACCCCCTGGAGTGCACGGAGTGGACCGCCGTGGAGCCCCGTCGGGACCGGGCACATTAGCATCGGGTGATGGACCGGGCCGGACTGCGCAGCGAACTCTCTCGGCAGGCGGGACGCGCGGGCCGATCGCACGACGCCGACCGGGAGCTCTACGCCTGTGACGCCCGCCTCTACCGGCGCCTCCCCGCGGGGATCCTGCGGGCCCGGTCCACCGACGACCTGGGCCTCGCGATCGACCTCTGCCGCCGGTTCGGAGCCCCGCTCACCATGCGGGGTGCGGGCACCAGCCTCGCCGGCCAGACGGTCGGCGACGGGCTCGTCGTGGACACATCGGCCCTTCGCGGCCTGACGATCGACCCGGACGCCCGGACGGCGATCGCGGAGCCGGGCGTCGTCCTCGACGACCTGAACCGCGCCGCCGCGCGTCACGGCCTGGTGTTCGGCCCCGATGTGGCCACCGCCAGCCGCGCGACGATCGGCGGGATGGTCGCGAACAACTCCGCCGGCGCACGGTCCATCGCCTACGGGATGACGAGCGACAACGTGATCGCCCTCGACGTGATCCTCGCCGACGGCACGGCCGTGCGGCTCTCGGAGGACGCCCCTCCCCCGTCCGTGCTCGCCGGTGCCCGGTCGCTCGCCGACGGGTTCGCGCCCCCGGCGCTCTTGCGGCGGGTGAGCGGCTACCGGCTGGACGCCCTGGCGGGCGAACGCCCCCGATGGCACGGGGTCGTCTGCGGGTCCGAGGGCACGCTCGCCGTCGTCGTCCGCGCCCATCTGCGCCTCCATCCGCGTCCGGGCCGTCGCGGTCTCGTGCTCCGCACGTACCCCGACACCGACTCGGCACTGGACGCGGTCCCCGAGATCCTGGAGACCGGCCCGTCCGCCGTGGAGCTTCTCGATCGGGCCATGCTCGACCCGCGCAGCCGCGTGGGGATCGCACAGACGCTCGAGCGCTTCGGACTGGGCGGCCGGGCCCTTCTCATCGTCGAGTACCAGGGCGACGCGGCCGAGGTCGACGAGCGCCTCGCCCGCGCGGGCACCGGCCGGGTGATCCGCGACGCCGGGGGGCAGGACGAGATCTGGGCACTCCGGCGCGCCGGCATCGCCCACGCCGTCGGCACCGGGCGCGGCGCGGAGAAGCCGCTTCCGTTCGTCGAGGATCCGGCGGTGCCGCCGGAGCGTCTGACGGAGTTCGCACGCGGCTTCCGGCGGGTACTTGACGATGAACAAGTCGATGCGGCGTGGTACGGGCACGCCAGTGTCGGATGCCTGCACGTGCGCCCCTTCATCGACCTGCGGGCACCCGGTGCGCGGGCCCGGATGCGCCGCATCGGGGGGGCGACCGCCGACCTCGTCACCGGGTGCGGGGGCTCGCTGTCCGGTGAGCACGGCGATGGGCGGGCCCGCAGCGAGTTCCTGCCGCGCATGTATCCGGACGACACCATCCGGGCGTTCGCCGAGCTGAAGCGCCGGCTGGATCCGGAGGGGATCCTCAACCCGGGCGTGATCGTGCGGCCCGACCGTATGGACGAGGGACTGCGGATCGACGTTTCGCCGCATCCCGCGTCGCGGCGCACCGCGGTGTCGTTCGCGCGGGAGGGCGGTCTCCAGGCGGCGCTCGAGGCGTGCAACGGCAACGGGACCTGCCGGAAGCAGACGGTCGCGATGTGCCCGTCGTACCAGGCGATCCGGGAGGAGGAACACTCGACACGCGGCCGTGCCGTGCTGCTGCGCGCGGCGTTCGAGGGGCGCCTGGACGGTGGCCTGGCGAACGACGACCTGCACCGGGCGCTCGAGATGTGCCTGGGGTGCAAGGCGTGCGCGTCCGAGTGCCCGGCCGGCGTGGACATGGCGCGACTGAAGGTGGAGGCGCTCGCGGAGCGCCATCGGGCGACGGGCATCCCCCTCATGGCGCGAGCGGTCTCGCGCAGCCATCTGCTGCTGCGGCTCGGGTCACTGGCGCCCCCGGTGGCACGGCTGTCCGGGCGACTCGCCCGGCCGGTGCTCGGCTTCTCCCCTCCCGCGCCGCACCGCGCGTGGCGTCCCCGACCGCGGACCGGCGAGGGACACGAGGTCGTGGTGGTGGCCGACTCCTTCACCCGGTTCCTCGACGCGGGATCCGGCGACGCCGCCGTGGAGGTGCTGGAGGCCTGTGGCGCCCATGTGACGGTGGTGGCGGTCGGCGACTGCGGCCGTCCGGCCCTCGCGGAGGGGCGCGTGGACCTGGCACGGCGCCACCTGTCGCGCGCGCTTGAGCGGCTGCTTCCCTACGCGCAACGCGGGCTGCCCCTCGTGGTGCTGGAGCCGTCCGTCTGGTCGATGCTGGTGGACGACGCGGCGACGATCACCGACGACGA
>CALMEC010000155.1 GCA_937862675.1 uncultured Actinomycetes bacterium | reverse complement strand
AATCTGGCCCCGCGTGCGAATGCCCGCCGCGAAAGCGCGGCCTCGTAGCATGCCCGAACCGGGCAGACGTAGAGGCCTCGCCCCGACATCCGTCCGGACCGGTCGCGCACCAGGTACAGGTCCGCCCCGTCCGCAGCCGCGACGAAGCGCGCCAGATCGGACCTCGCCCGCCGCGCCCCGCACCCCAGGCAGCGCCGGATCGGAACATGTGCCGCCACTGTGATCGTCCGGTATCCGTGACTACCGGTCCCCCTCGTCATCGGCCCCGGACTCCACGGCGATCTCTGCCGTCGCCGTCTCATCCGTGGCGGGTTCCTCCCCCGGATCCGCCGGCGGCGCGGCGTTCGTCGTCTCGGGCGTCCCGCCGGTCTCCTCTGCCGCTCCCGGCTCCTCCGCGACGACCTCGGTCACCGCGGGCTCGACGGCCGGCGCGTCCGCGACCGGCTCGCCCTCGGCGGGCGGGGCCGGCGTTTCCGGCGCCTCGACGACGTCGGAGTCGATGCCGACGGCCTCGTCCGGCCCGACGGTCGCACCCGACGCCTCCACCTGGGCCAGCCGCGCGTGCGCGGGCAGGCTGCAATAGCGGGTGCCGGGAAGGGCGGCGTTCACGCAGCGCTTGCCGTTGCGAAGCAGCGCGGCGCAGCGCACGAGCTCACCCTCGCCCCCGTCGCCGAACTCGGACCGCGACTCCTCCAGCGCGAACGTGGACTCGCTCTTGATGTCGATCCGCCAGCCGGTGAGGCGGGCGGCGAGGCGGGCGTTCATGCCCTCCTTGCCGATGGCCAAGGACAGCTGGTCATCGGGGACGACGACGGTGGCCTGCCGGTTCTCGTCGTCCACCAGGACCTCGCGGACGCGGGCCGGCGACAGTGCCTTGGCGACGAAGCGGGCCGGCTCGTCGTTGTGCGGGATGATGTCGATCTTCTCGCCGCGCAGCTCGCTGACGACCATGCGCACGCGGGATCCGCGCGGGCCGACGCACGCGCCGACCGGGTCGACGCCCTGGACCTTGGACTCGACGGCGATCTTGGATCGCCAGCCGGCCTCGCGCGCAACGGCGCGGATCTCGACGAGCCCGTCGGCCATCTCCGGCACCTCGAGCTTGAACAGCTCGCGCACGAGCTGGTCGGAGCGGCGGCTCACGATGACCTGCGGCCCCTTGGTGGAGCTGCGGACCTCGATGATGACGGCCTTGATGCGGGCGCCGTGGTCGTAGCGCTCGTTGTGCACCTGCTCGCTCTCGGGCAGCAGCGCCTCGACGCGGCCGAGGTCGACCAGCGTGTAGCGCGAGTCGGACTGCTGGATGATCCCGGTCACGACCTCGCCGACGCGGTCGACGTACTCCTCGTACATCATCTCGCGCTCGGCCTCGCGGATCCGCTGGAGGATCACCTGCTTGGCCGTCTGCGCGGCGATGCGCCCGAAGTTGTCGGTGCTGACGTCGACCTCGTCGAGCTCGTCCTCCTCGTAGGCGTCCCAGTCGATCTCGGGAGCCGGGGGCACGTAGTCCTCAGGCGGGCCCTCCTCGCCCCACTCGGGCTCCTCCTGCGGCAGGGTGCGCGGCTCCTCGTCCTCCTCCAGGACGAGCTGCAGCACGCGCATCTCCCCGTCCTCGCGGTCGATCACCACGCGGGCGAACTCCGCAGCGCCCGGTGTCTTGTTGTAGGCCGCGAGCAGGGCGTCCTCAAGCGCGAGCAGCAGCGTCTCGGCGCTGATGCCCTTCTCCCGCTCGATCATCTTCACTGCCTCGAGGATCTCCCGATTCATCCTTCACTCCTCTCGATGACCCGTCCGCGACCGATCTCGCCGAACCCGATGGTCCTCTCACCGTCCGCCGTCTCCAGCACGATCCCGTCCTCATGGACGGACCGCAGGATCCCGGAGGCACGCTTGGCCTTGGTTCCGGGTGCCGTCGCCAGCCGCACCGCGACACGGGCCCCGACGGCCTGCACGTAGTGCTCGTGCGTGCGCAGCGGAGGTTCCGGCCCCGGTGACGACACCTCGATGCCGAACCGGTCGCGCAGACCCGCCCGGTCGAGGACGTGCGTCACATTCGCACAGAGGTCGTGTGTGACGCCGTCCGCGTGATCGATGACGACGCACAACATCTCGTCACCGTGTGCACCGACGACCCGCACCTCGCGCAGGTCGACGTCGGGCAGCGCGTCGTTGAGCGCGGCCTCGACCTCATGTTCAACGCCGGTGTGAGCCACCACGGTCAGCGACATCTCCCCTTTCCGAGCAACAAAAAAGTGGGCTCAGCACCCACTTCTCGCGTTCCCACCATTGGTTTGCTTGAAGCCCGCATTCGAGGATAGCACCTGCGGGTCAGACGGGGTGATCGAGAACGACGGTGACCGGCCCGTCGCCCTCCAGCGTCACCTCCATGTGCGCACCGAAGCGTCCGGTGGCCACGGTGAGACCCTGCGCGCGGAGACGCTCGGCGAACCGGTCGACGAGCGGCTCCGCGACGTCCGGGGCGGCGGCGGCCGACCACGACGGCCGGTGCCCACGACGCGTGTCGGCCATGAGCGTGAACTGG
>CALMEC010000154.1 GCA_937862675.1 uncultured Actinomycetes bacterium | reverse complement strand
GATACGGCGACCACCGAGATCTACCCTCTTTCCCTACACGACGCTCTTCCGATCTTGGCGGATGCCGCTTCTCGTCTGGGCCAACGCAACCACGCAGGCCCTCATCGTCTTCGGCACGCCGTTCGTCGCCGCGTCGCAGTTCATGACCATGTTCGACCGGATCATGGGCACGCACTTCTTCGACTGGTCCGGTGGCGGCGACGTCGTCAGCTACCAGCACATCTTCTGGTTCTACAGTCACCCGGCCGTGTACATCATGGTCATCCCCGGCTTCGGGATCATCAGTGAGATCATCGCGACGTTCTCACGTAAGCCGATCTTCGGATACCGGGCCATCGCGTTCTCGACCGTGGCCATCGCCGTGCTCGGCTTCGGCGTGTGGGCGCACCACATGTTCGTGTCCGGGATGACGCCGTGGCTGCGCATCCCGATGATGGTCACGACGATGCTCATCGCCATCCCGACCGGCATCAAGATCTTCTCCTGGCTCGGGACCCTCTGGGGTGGCCGGATCCACCTCGACACCGCGATGTACTGGGCCCCCGGCTTCCTGTCGACGTTCGTCATCGGAGGACTCTCCGGCGTGTTCGTCGCGATCCTGCCGATCGACATCTTCGTGACCGATACGTATTACATCGTGGCCCACATCCACTATGTGTTCTTCGCCGGCAGCATGTTCACCATCAACGCCGCGGTCTACTACTGGTTCCCGAAGGCCTTCGGCCGGATGCTGAACGAACGCCTCGGCAAGTGGCACTTCTGGCTCACGTTCATCGGATTCAACGGGACGTTCCTGCCGATGCACTGGCTCGGCGTCCAGGGCATGCCCCGGCGCGTCGCCGACTACGACCCGCGCTTCGAGCACCTGAACCTGGTGATCTCCCTCTTCTCGTCACTGATGGTGATCGGGACGGCGATCTTCTTCTACAACATCATCTACTCCATCCGGAAGGGCGCGAAGGCCCCCTGGAACCCGTGGCGCAGCCGCACCCTGGAGTGGCTGGTGTCCTCCCCGCCGCCGTTGTTCAACTTCGACGCACCGCCGCAGGTCGTCGGTAGTCCCTACAACTACGGCGTCGAGGGTGCGCGTCACGCGATCATCTTCGCCGGTGACGAGCTCGGGGGCGGCGAGATCTCCGAGACGCTCCACCCGAGCATCCTCGTGGTGGCGCGGGAGACCGTCACCACCCAGGCCCTCGTCGACGCGGTCCGCGAACTGGACAAGTCCGGACACTGGCGGTTCACCTTCTTCAGCCCGGTCGACACCGAGGCCGAGGTCGAGCCGATGCGCCGGCGTCAGGCACTCACGATCGCGGCGCTCCGCCGTGACGGTGTCGTGGCGTCCGGCACGGTCGCCGCGGGCGATCCGCTGGTCACCATCGCGCAGGCCGCGAAGGACGACGCCTCGCACGAGATCCTGATGGCCACTTACGACATCTCGCACTCCGACTGGCTCCGCAGGGACCTGGTCGACCGTGTCCGCAAGGCCACCAACCTGCCCCTCTCCCACATCACCATGGGCCGCGGGCAGGCGGCGACCGGCATCACCGGCCGCGACGTGACGTCCAGCACCTCATGGTGGTCGCCGGAGACGGCATCGACGGAGCGCTGCTCGACGCCATCCGGACCCGGATCGACTACGACCCCAAGCGGGTCACCCTCGTCCTTCCCGCACGGGTCCCGGACCCGGAGTGGGGCGACGAGGCGACGGAGATCCGGCGCGTGGCGATCGCGACCGTGCACGACGCGGTCAAGAACCTCCAGGACAGCGGCGTCGTCGCCCAGGGCGAGGTCGTCGACGGAGGCACTGCCGAGGCGGCCCGGACGGTCGCCGGCGCGATCCATCCGGACACCCTCGTCATCGTCGGTGGCGAGGAATTGGGTGAGACCGAAATGAGCGAGATCCGCGTCGCTGCACCCGGCGTCGATGTTGAGCGGATCACACTCGACGACCTCGGGACGGTGCGTGCGTGACGACTCAGGCCCATTCAACACCGGTTCCGCAGAACGTCGGGAGTCAGTCCGCCGTCTCGCGGATGAACGCCGGCGTGCTGGCCATGGTGATCTTCATCGGTTCGGAGATCATGATGTTCGCCGCGTTCTTCACGGCGTACTTCATCGCGCGCAGCAACTCCAAGACGTGGCCTCCGCATTTCATCGGCCGTGAGCCCTTCGAGGGGCTGCCCCAGCTCCTCACCGGTGCCAACACCGCGCTGCTCGTCTTCTCGAGCTTCACCGTGTGGTGGGCGGAGAAGAAGATGCGGGCGGGCGACCGTCGCGCCCTCCACCGGGGGCTGCTGCTCACGATCGGCCTGGGCCTGACGTTCCTCATCGTCCAGATCAACGAGTACGCCCACCTGGAGTTCTCGCCCCAGGACACGATCTTCGGGACGACCTTCTACCTGCTCACCGGTCTCCACGGTCTCCACGTGTTCTTCGGTCTGTGCGCCCTCACCTTCTGTTACATGCGCGCCCGCGCCGGCGAGTTCAGTCACGGGAAGGACGGCGCCTTCGTGGCCACGTCCATCTACTGGCACTTCGTCGACGTGGTGTGGGTGTTCCTCTTCGTCGTCGTCTACCTCGTCTGATGGCCTTGTCTATGAACCTTCGTCGTCGATCCCGTACGTTCGCCGTCGTGGCCGTGGCCACGGTCGCCGCGTCCACACACGCCGCATGCGGCACGTCGGAGAGCGATGCGGATCTGGCCAACGGGCAGCAGAAGTTCATGGCATCCTGCAGCGCCTGCCACACGCTGGCCGCCGCGGGTGCGACGGGTACGCTCGGTCCCAACCTGGACGACGCGTTCCGTCAGGTTCGTTCCGAGGGCTTCCCCGCCGACTCGTCGGCGAACGTGGTCAAGTACTGGATCCACCATCCCGGTAAGCGGTTCGCCCCGCCGACCGACGCGGCGATCTACCCCGACATGCCGGCGGATCTCGTCACCGGTCAGGACGCCGTCGACGTTGCCTGGTACGTCGCCACCTCGGCGGCCACGGGGGATGCGGCCAACGACAGCACGCTCCGGAAGGCCGCCGATCGTCCGCTGCCCAAGACCCGGGACCAGATCGAGAACTGACTCCTCCTGATCGGCGGACACCGCTGATCCACGCGTCTCCGGTGCGCCCGGCCGACCATCCGTCGGGCGGGCGCTTCCGCATTCGGAGGCCGTCCGCGTTCACGGGCGGCGGTGTGTCCGCGTTCCCGCTCCACCGCGGACGGGGTGCTGCACCACGACCGCGTCGTCGGCCGTGTCCGGCGTCTTCCGTTGCGGGCGGACTCGCGTCCGGCGGGAACCGGTAGGGCAGGGCCGTCCGCCGGGGCGCGGAGATCGCACCGACCCACGCGGTGCGCACGCCGCCGGGGGGGGGGGCGGTCCGGCGCGGCTCGGCTCGGTGCCGCGATGCATACGGAATTCTTACGAAGTGCCGGCGTCTGGGGCGGCCGACGCACAGTTCGGCATCTCGGAAAAGTTCGGGTCGAACCGATGAGAACCTGGTCCAACGAGCGTGCTCCCACCGGCGGCTGTCCGAGCGTGCGCTAGGGTCCCGCCGACTCGAGGCCCCCGCCCGGGGTGCCGATGGTCTTCAAAGACATGGCAGCACAGGTCCCCGCACTCCCACCGGCAAAGATCCTCGTCTACGCGCGTGAGTTCCGCCTGAACGGCTCACGGATGGCCGGTCCGAGCGGCACGTGGAGGCTGCAGCTGCGGAACATCGGGGAAGACGAGCACGACCTCGCGGTCCGCCGGGCCGACGGCGTCACCATCGCCACCACCCCGATCGTGTTCCCGTCGGCCACGGGGACGATCCGGGTACGGCTGAAGCCGGGCCGGTACACGCTGTACTGCCGGGTCGCCGGCCATGAGGCGCTCGGGATGAGCGCGCCCTTGATCGTCCGCAAGCCAAAGATCAGGACCACCGCTCCATGACCACCAAGACGACGATGGCCAAGAAGGCCGCGAAGAAGACGACGACCAAGAAACGGGTCGCGGCACCGGTCGACCGGCTCGCACGGCAGCGGGTCGAGCGGCTGTACTGGCGGGCCGGCCTCGGCGCCCCCCCCCGCCAGGGGGCCCCCCCCCCCCCTCCTCCCCCCCCCCCCCCCCGCCGCCGCCCTCTTGTACCCCCTGGGCCGCCCAGTTCCCGCCCCCCCGCCCACAGGCA
>CALMEC010000153.1 GCA_937862675.1 uncultured Actinomycetes bacterium | reverse complement strand
GGAGCATCGACACCCGCGACTGGACGCGTCCGGGGACCGGGCGAATCGTCCACGCCGCCCTTCAGGCCCACGCCGGCGACATCATCCTCATGCACGACGGCGGCGGGCCCCGCGATGAGACGGTCAACGCGGTCCAGACCGTGCTCCGCGGCCTTCGGGAACGGGGTCTCACGCCCGTCCCGGTGGAGGAGCTCCTCGGAGAGACGCCCCTCTACCGCTACGGGCCGTAGCGGTAGAGGGGCGACGCCGGCGGCGGACGCCCGAGACGACCGGGGTCAGGGCCGGGCCGAGCCCTCCCAGACCCGGATGGTCTCCCCCAGCGCCGCCATGCCCTCATCGATCTGGGCGAAGTCGGCCGAGCTGAAGCTGAGCCGCATCGTCTGGGTTCCCCCGCCCAGCGCGAAGAAGGGCGGTCCCGGTACGTAGGCGACGTGACGCGCGACGGCGTCCGGAAGCATCGCCGTGGTGTCGATGTGCCCGGGGAGCGTGAGCCAGAGGAACATGCCGCCCTCGGGCGTCGTGTGCCGCACGTCGGCCGGGAGAAGGCGCTCGATGGCGTCCATCATGTGCGTGGCGCGCTGCCCGTAGAGGGCCCGGACGCGCTCCACCTGACGCGGGAGCACCTCGTCCACCAGCTCGGTGATGATCAGCTGGTTGAGGGTCGGCGTGTGGAGATCCGCCGCCTGTTTCACCTCGACGACCTTGCGCATGATCGCGGCGGGGGCCTGCAGCCAGCCGTCGCGCAGCCCGGGTGCGAGCGTCTTGCTGAACGACCCGCTGTAGACCACGTTGCAGCGGTCGGGATCCCCGCCCGCCTCCGCCAGCGCGAGTGAGTACAGGCTGGGCAGGGCCTCACCCGAGAACCGGATCTCACCGTAGGGGTCGTCCTCGATGACGATGACGCCGTGACGGGCGCTGACCTCGATTAGACGGCGACGCCGTTCCAGCGACATCGTCCGGCCCGTGGGGTTCTGGAAGTTGGGGACCGTGTAGAGGAGCTTGGCGGGGTGGTCGGCGAGGATGCGTTCGAGCGCGTCCACGTCGATGCCGTGATCGTCGGTGGGAAGCTGCACGTAGCGCGGCCCCAGGAACGTGAAGGCCTGAAGCGCGCCGAGGTAGGTCGGGGTCTCCACGAGGACGACGTCGCCCTCGTCGATGAGAACCCGGGCCAGGAGGTCGAGCCCCTGCTGGCTCCCCGTCACGATCTGGACGTTGTCCGTGGGGATCCCGTCACGGCGGGCGATCCATTCACGGAGCGGACGGTGCCCCTCCGTGGTGCTGTACTGGAGCGCGGCGGCGCCGCGGTCACGCAGGACCCGGTCGGTGGCCTCGCGGACCTCCTCCAGCGGGAAGAGCTCCGGTGCGGGGAGCCCGCCCGCGAAACTGATGACGTGCTCGTCCTCGGTGATCTTGAGGATCTCCCGGATGGCACTGGCGTTGGTCTGGCGCGCACGCCCGGACACCAGCGCATCGAAGGGATCGAGGGAACGATGCGCGGTCGTCGGCATTCCAACCATCTTAGTGTCCACGGGCCGGAAGTTCTCCGAAACGGCGACCGTCGCCGCCGGTCGTGACATGACATCCGGCCCAGAAGACTCCGAGGGCGGGCGGAGCGGCCCATGCCCGGCGCCGGCGCGGCCGATCAGCCGCGGCCGGTCACCACGCCGCCGGCCGGACGTCAGTCCCCGCCGGAGCGGATGACCTCCACGACGCACGACTCGGCGCCCTCGGCTCGTGCGGTGGCGGACACCAGCCGCGCCCCCGGCGCCACCACCGACAGGATGCCCCGCCAGATGGACCGGTCCAGGCCGCAGACACGCTCCGGATCGTGGAACGCCATCTCCTCGAACGGGCACGAGCACGCCTTGATCTGCGTCTTCGACGCGCCGCTGAGCTCCGCGGCGAACCCGTAGCGGGTGAGGAGCCGTACGACCTCGGCGATGGCCTGCGTGTGGGTGAACGACTCGTCCCGGACCTGATCCTCCGCGAGTGACCGCCCGAACGCGAACCCCACATGCTCCAGCCGCTCCTCCGGAGAGGCGCCTTCGTCGGTCATGGCCTCCAGGAGCAGCTGGGCGAGCAGCTCGTAGTGGCGCTCGGGCAGCGCCACCGTCATCTCCGTCTCGGCCAGCGAATAGACCTTGGGCGGACGTCCCGCACCGGGGCCGCCCTTCGCCCGTCGCCGGAGCTCGAATCGGAGGAAGTCCATCTCGACGAGCTTGTCCAGGTGGAACCCGGCGAGGCGGCTGTCGATCCCGACCTGTTCGGCGACCTCCGCCCGGGTCAGGGCGTCCGAGGACTCGCGCACAGCGAAGAACACCCGCCGTCGCGTACCGTCACCGAGTGCGGTGGCGAGGCGTTCGATCTCCTGCTCGCTGATGTCCTGCTCGGCGTGTTCACGGTCATGCGTCATGTCAGGCCTCCCGCTGAATCCCATATGGTAACCCACCGTGGTCGCCGGGTCGGACGTTTCCGGTAACGTAGGTTGCAGTTAGAGCACAGCGAGTCTCCAGGAGGAGCCGTGTCCACCGTCCCACCGCCCCCCGAACTCGAGGGAATCGACCAGTACAAGTTTGGCTGGCACGACCCGTCACACTCGGTCTTCACGCCCAAGAAGGGCCTGAGCCCCGACGTCGTACGCGAGATCTCCCAGCTCAAGGGAGAGCCGGAGTGGATGACCAAGTTCCGGCTCCGCTCCCTCGAGATCTTCGATCGCAAGCCGATGCCGACCTGGGGAGGCGACCTCTCCGAGATCGACTTCCAGGACATCTACTACTACTCGGCGCCGAAGAAGAAGAACGACGG
>CALMEC010000152.1 GCA_937862675.1 uncultured Actinomycetes bacterium | reverse complement strand
TGCGGGCCGGCGGGTGGAGGACGGTCCGCCGGAGGCCGGGTCCGACCAGATGCGGCTCGCGGGCACGGAATCCGACCAGCCGCCGCGGATCGACCTGCAAACGGATCGCGTCCCCCCGGCATTGCGGACCGGCGCCTTCCTGGCCGAGATGGTGACCCGCGTGCTGGACGCCACCCCGGTGAACTTCCATCGCGAGGCACGCCGCCGGCGCCGGGAGGCGCCATCCGTCCAGGACGACGTGTGAGGGCCAGCCGCCGCCCGGTCGATGCGGCCGAGACCGGCGATTCCGGGGGTCATCTCATCGACCGGGCACTTCGGGAGGTCGCCGTCACGCTGCCGGCGGGGGCGCACTCACGCATGCCGGGTGGGCGATGGTCCGTGCAGTATGGTCCGCACCATGACTCACACGGGTGCTGATGAATGGCGTGAGGAGGCGGAACTCCGCGTGCGCCGTGCCGGGCTGCGATCAGGACAGACCCGCCGCGCCGTCATGGAGGTCCTCGCCGGCGAGGGACGGTGCCTGATGAGCGCACAGGACGTGATCGACGCGATCGATGTCGGCTCCCGTGCATCCGTGTACCGCGTGCTGGACGACCTCTATGAACTGGGACTCCTCCGCCGCATGGACGGGCGCGACGGTATCGCACGATTCGAGATCGCCCACCCTGACCCCGATCATCATCACCACCACGTGGTCAACGAGGAGACGGGCGAGATCACGGCGTTCAGCGACCCGGTGCTGGAGGCCGCGATCGCTGCGATCGCCGATCGGCTCGGGTTCGAGCTGAGCGGTCACGACGGGATCCTCCGCGGACGTCCCCGAACGGACGACGGGACCGCGTAGACCCGCCACATCGATGTTCCGACGTCGTCGCCGGGAGTCCACGATCGGTAATGATCGGGGAACGCACTGTCCACCGGGGTGCGGCCCGGACGGGCATCTCAGCGGTTGAGTCGCTCCACGACGGCATCGGCCTGCGACATGATCTCGGTCACGATCTCCGCAGCGGGCTGATCCACGACGCCCAGTGACGCCGCCTGACCGCTCCAGGTCGAGACCCGGTCGGCGACGCCGCGGGCCGCCGAGTCGCGACGCAGGTCGGCCAGGGCGCGGCCCTGCTCCGGATACCCCAGATTGGGGTTGCCGACGGCTCCGAGCTCGTCCGTGAGCGCGTTCGGGAGCCCGCGCGCGGGGCGGCCGCTGAGCCCGGTGATGATGCGCGCATCGGTGTCCGCGGCGGCCGCGAGCCGTGCGCGGTACGCGGGGTTGGCCCCGCTCTCCGCGGCGAAGAGGAAGCGGGTGCCGAACTGGGCGGCCTGAGCGCCGAGTGCCAGCGCCGCGACCAGGCCCCGGCCGTCCATGATGCCGCCGGTGGCGATGACGGGCACGTCGACCGCGTCCACGACCTGCGGAACGAGCGCGACGGTGCCCACCATGTCCGGGTGCTCGGGGTCGGGCACCGCGAAGTTGGAGCGGTGACCGCCGGCCTCACCGCCCTGGGCGATGATCCCGTCCGCGCCGGAGGCCGCCGCCGTGCGCGCGTCCGCGACAGTGGCGACCATCGCGAGAAGGGGGAGACCGGCGGCGCGGGCCAGCGGCACGACCGGCGCCGGATCGCCCAGACCGGTGGTGATCACGGCCGCACCCTCCTCGATCGCCATGGCGATGAGGTCGGCGGGCGTCCCGTCGAGCGGAGGGAGCGGAGGGTCGACCGGGAGGCCCAGGCGTTCGCGGACCGGGGCGAGTGCCGCGCGGTGCTCGTCCTCCGTGACGTTGGGAGGGGTCGGTTCGGGCAGGAGGACGTTGACCGCGATGGGGGCGTCGGTGAGCGCCCGGGCACGTCGCATCGCATCGCGCGCCGCATCGAGCGTCATGCCGGCCAGTCCGAAGTTCCCCAGGCCGCCGGCCGCGCTCACGGCGGCGACGAGTTCCGGGGTGGTGGGCCCACCGGCCATCCCGGCGAGGATGATCGGGTGACGGATGCCGAGTAGATCGCACAACGATGTATGAAGGGACATGTCTTAACGTTAGTGCTCCAGCTCGGACATTTCGCGGCCGTCCCGCGGCGTCTCATCCGCGGCCGGCTTTCGCTGATGGAACGGTGTCCTCCCGTATCGGGCAGATCCGTCGCGGCGCCGCTCGGGAGACCGCGGACGCGCGGTCGATGCGCTGCGCCGCGTGCTCAGCCTCCCGTCAGCGCGGCGGGAAGCCGTACGACGTGGATGCGCCCACGGCCGCTCAGTCCGTTCCACAGCCCGATCCATGCGCGACGTCCGTCGGTCGCGGTGGTGACGGCGATCTGGCGGGACGTCCGCGCCACGGTGACGGTGCGGCCCCCGCTCAGGCGACGTGCGCGCACCCAGAAGTTCTCGGCGTCGCCCTCGATCCACACGAGCGTCCCGGTGGCGAGCGACGGTGACGTCACCTGATGGCGGCGTGCCGTCGTGATCAGGGCCTGTACCGGACCGCCGTCCACCCGGCGCGTGAGGATACGGCTCCCGCGGCCGGACGCCTCGTGCCAGACGACGAGCAGGCCGGAGACCGACGGGCGTCCCAGGTCCACCTCGCGGCCCACGCGCGTGACGATGCGGCTGCGGCCGGTGGACAGGTCGCGGACGACCATGCGTGAGCCGCCGCGCAGCAGTTCGACGTAGACCAGGTATCGCCCCGCCAGGGCGGGATGTACGAGCTGCCCGGCCACAGAGGCGAGCACCTCGCCGGTGCGCCAGCGGCGGACGTCGATCCCGTCGGGGGTCACCACGGCGACGGCGCTGCCGGAGAGCGACGCCTCGCGCACGCCGGGGATGGTGATCCGGCGCCGGTCGCCGGTGGTCACCTCGACGCGGGGCATCTCCCCCGGGACATACCGGGTGATGGCGGTGACACCGGCCGACACGGCCGGATCGGCGGCCCCGGACGGTTCGGGGAGGCCACCTTGGGCGTCCGCCGTCGCCGGCAGGAGGGCGGCCGCGAGTGCGAGCAGCACCACGGCGTTCGCCGCTCTCAGGAACCATCGGCCGCGATCGGCGACCAGATCGAACATGCCGATGGGGCCGGCGGCCATCATTCCACGGGCCAGGCCGAACGCACCCAGGGCCACGGCGCCGGTCACCGGATCACCGACGGCGACGCTCGCGCCGAGCACCGCCCAGTATGTGGCGACCGGCTGGTACGTGCCGAAGCCGCTCCCCAGGATCGCGCCGTAGCCGGCGGCCCAGACGGGGACGGGCAGACGCCGGCGCCAGGACTCCGGGACCTGTCGCCGGATCGCGGGCACGGGGACGCGGAGGACGCCCGTCTCGCGGAGTGCGGCGACCACGATGATCCCGACGGCGCCCACGACGACCGCCGGGCGGCTGGGAAGGAGGGATCCGATCGCACCCGCCACGGCTCCGACCGCGGCGGCGACGATCACCGCCGCCACCGTGAAGGCGAGGATCCCGACCCATTGTGCTCGGCGGCTCCCGCACCCGGCGGGAGTGAGGGACTCGGCCATCGCGTCCCCTCAGGGCGACCAGGCGCCGGAGACCCCGGCGATGAACCCGGCCGTCGTGATGGCGGCGATCAGCACGGCATCCCCGTGTCGTAGTACACGACGCAGAAGACCTTCCGCTTCCCGCGGCAGTATCCGGTCACGGAGGCATCTCCGTTGATGCGCCGCGGGCTGACGGAGCAGCAGTCCCAGAGTTTGCGGATCTGGCCGTCGCAGCAGCGGTACCAGGACCCCTGGAGGACCGCGTCGTTCAGCCGGTAACGACGACGGACCGTGTCCTCGCAGAGCCGGCTTCGCTTCGCCGCGGGAAGCGGGACGCCGTCGGCGCCCAGCAGGCGTGCGCCGGATTCGTCGATCGGCTGTCCACGCCCGTCGACCAGTCGTCCGAGGTCGTCCACCGGTCGTCCGTCCGCCGGGCGGAGCGGCCGTCCCGTCCGGTCCACGCGCGGCAGCCGGAAGGAGCCGCGGCAGGATCCGGTGGTCCAGTAGTGGCCGCAGAAGCCGAACCAGTCGCCGTGGGTGGGCTCGGTGCCCGGGACACGCGTCACCCCGTCCGCCGTGGAACGACGCGTCGCGAGGCCCATCAGCGCGGCTCCGATCACCCCGATGAACGACCGGCGGGGCGGGGGCCCGGCCCCTCCCCCCCCCGGGTCCCCCACGGCGCCCCCCCCGCGGCCCCGGGGGGCGGCGCCCCGCCTGTACCTCACCATCGACGACCGCGAGCAGAGCAAGAAGATCGAGGAGGAGGTGCGCAAGGGCCTGCCGAAATCGGCGCGGGCGCGGATCGGCATCGGCTGGCCCGGCGGCATGGGCGACTCCTTCCGCGAGAGCACCGACTACCAGTTCCTGGTGGGCGGTCAGTGGGTGGCGCATCCCGGTGGGGTGATCGATTACACCGTGCAGATCACCGACCACATTGATCCCATCACCGCCGGGCTGAAAGACTTCGCCATGCATTCCGAGCAGTATTACATGCACGTCGACCCGGGCAACCAGGTGCTGGCTACCACCACCTTTGGCGACCAGATCGCCCCCTGGATTTCAGGCACGCAC
>CALMEC010000151.1 GCA_937862675.1 uncultured Actinomycetes bacterium | reverse complement strand
GCGGCGGAGGTCGTCGTCCGGTCGTCCTCCGCCGTCACGGATGCTCCCGCCGGATCAGCCCGGCCGGCGCGAGCGGAGGAAACGGAGCGGGATGTAGATGGTGTGCGGCATCCGGCGGGCCATCGTCTCGTGAAGGTCCCTCCGCCCGTCCTCGTCCAGCATGTAGGCGATGTGGGTCCTTCCGAAGAACCCCCAGGCGTCGTCGGGCGTCTCCAGGATGACCGGGAGCTGCACGTCGCGTTCCTCGGGGCGCAGGAAGCCGGCATCGGCGAAGGCCCGTGCGTCGTCGGGCTCGAGCGGGATGCTGGCGCGCGTGGCGCGGCCCGAGAGGCCGGCGGGTACGTGGCGGGCGATGACGGCGATCACGGCGCCCATGAACGCCGAGTCGATGGGCCGGAGGCGGTCGAAGACGCTGACGCTCGCAACGACCCGTCCGCCCGGTCGCAGCACCCGCAGGATCTCGGAGAGTGCCGCGGGCAGGTCCTGGAACTCGTCCAGGGAGAGGCTGGCGACGGCGCAGTCGAAGCCCTTGTCCTCGATGCCGACCAGACGTTCGGCGGAGGCGTTGATGTAGGCCACCGGCATGTCGTCCGGGGTTCGCCGGCGGGCGACCTCGAGTGCCGGCGCGCAGGGGTCGACGCCCACCACCATGCCGGTGGGACCGACGATGTCGGCGGCCGCGCGGGTCGCGCCCCCCGATCCGCAGCCGATGTCGATGATCCGTTCGCCCGGCATGATGGACGCCCACGCCAGGAGGCTGCGGTAGATGTTGACCTGCCCGTTGCCCTGGAGCGGGGCGATCGTGTCCTCCGTGGCCGTCGGGTCGATCGCGTGCACGGCGTTGTAGAACGACGCGGCCAGGGGGCCGCGGAACCGCTCGCCGGCGACGAGTCGCGCGCGGATCTCCTGCAGGCGTGCCTCGCGGTCGGGCGCGACGGCGGATGCGGACGTGGGCGCGACGGCATCGTTCATGCCGGAACGATATCGCGACCCGGTGCGACGTCGGCGCCGGCCCGAGGCCGCGGGCGCGCCGAGGCGGTGCTCATCGGGCGCGTCGGTACGGCGTGGAACACCGGTTGTCCGGCACCCGGTGTTCCGGAACTCGTGTCGCGCGATGGCGAGATGCGGCGATTTGGAGGTATTTCGCATTCGATCGGGTGCGGCAGCGGGTGCGGGTGTCCGACACCGGTGCTCCACGTGCGGTCGTGATGCGCGCGTGGGGGAGGCGTCCCCGACCGGCCGCCGGGATTCCTCGTAGCATCCGGGCCCGTGGACCTCCGCCATCTCGTCACCTTCTGTGCGGTCGTCGACCGCGGCTCGTTCTCCGCGGCCGCCGAGGAGCTGGGGATCTCCCAGCCGGCCGTCTCCGCTCAGATCCGCTCGCTCGAGCAGCGCGTGGGGGAGCGCCTGCTGGACCGGCATGGACGCGGCGCGTCGCTGACCGAGGCAGGGCGGGTCCTGGAACCGTACGCCCGCCGGATGCTCGCACTCGAGGACGACCTGGACCGTGAACTGGGCGAGACCAGTGAGCGCGTCTCGGGGCGACTCGAGATCGGGAGCTCGACCGGTCCGGGCGAGGTGCTCCTGCCGCCGCTCCTGGCCGACTTCCGCGCCCGGCATCCGGATGTCCACGTGAGCCTGATCGTGAGCGACACCCGCACCATCTGCCAGCAGGTGCTGGACGGTGAGCTGGAGCTGGGCATCGTCGGGTCCGATCTCCCGCACCGCGGCCTGGTGGTCACCCCGTTCATCAGCGACGAGCTGATCGTGATCACCCCGCCGGACCACCCGCTGGCGCACGAGACGCACATCGACCTGGCCACGTTCGCGAAGCACCCCGTCATCCTCCAGCAGCGCGGATCGGGGGTACGGGACGTCCTGGAACGTGCCCTGCGTGCCGCCGGCCTCCGGCCATCCGATCTCGTCGTCGACATGGAGCTGGGCCTTCAGCAATCCGTCAAGGCGGCCGTCATCGGCGGCTATGGGATCACCGTCATCTCGCGCCGGGCCGTGGAGCCGGAACTGGCGGACGGCCGTCTGGCCGGCGTCGCGTTCCTGGGGTCCGACCTGCGCCGGGATTTCGCCACGGTGCGCGCCGTGGGCCGCACGCCGTCGCGGGTGACCACGGCGTTCCTCGGATACGCCGGTCCGCGTCTCGGGATCGATCGTGACCAGGTATAACCGTCGTTTATGGGGACTATCGATAGAATCGCGTCGATGAGTTCGCTTCAATGTGATGTCCTCGTCGTGGGCAGCGGCGGGGCCGGCATGAGCGCCGCGGTCGCCGCACGCCGTGACGGGGCGACGGTCGTCGTGGTGACGAAGTCGGCTCTCGGTGCGTCCAACACCGGCAAGGCCCAGGGTGGGATCCAGGCGGCCGTCGGCGCGGACGACAGCACCGAGGCGCACTTCGAGGACACCCTCGCCGCCGGACACGACGACGGCCGGCCCGAACTCGTCCGTGCCCTCGTCGAGGACGGGCCGGAGGCCATCGCATGGCTCGACGGACTGGGCGTCGAGTTCGCGAGGGAGGACGACGCCTACCGGGTCATCCGCTGCGGCGGGGCGCGATGTCCCCGGCTCCTGCAGTCCGGGGAGCGGACCGGGGCCGAGATCGTCCGGGCGCTCCGTGGCGCGGTGCGCGCCTCCGGTGCGGAGATCCGTGAGTCCAGCGCACTCCGCGACCTCGTGCGGATCGACGGCGGATGGGAGGCCACGGTGGCCGGGCGCGACGGCCCCGCCACGATCTCGGCCCGGTGCGTCGTCCTCGCGGCCGGCGGCGGGCTCTCCGGTGAGGCCCGGGCGCGCGGCATCGGCAGCACCAACCACTCCGACGCGACGCCGGAGGTGCTGAACCTGGCCATCGCCCTGGGTGCCGAGACCGTCGACCTCGACTCCTGGCAGTACCATCCGACGGGATCCGTCTGGCCGGAGGCCCTCTCGGGCTACGCGCTTCCCGAGACGACGCGGGCCCACGGCGCCACGCTGCACGACGCGGACGGGGAGCGCTTCGTCGACGAACTCGCCCCCCGCGACGTCGTGGCCGGGGCCATCGTCGACGTCGTCGCCGCGGGACGCGGCGTGGTCGCGCCCAACGGACAGCCGGCGGTCTGGCTCGACACGGCCGCCATCGACCGCGCCAACGGCGCGGGCTTCACCGCCGAGCGCCTCGCCTACGTCACCCGCAGATACGCGAAGGCGGGCATCGACATCACCCAGGAACGCGTGCTCGTGTACCCGGTGCTCCACTACCGAAACGGCGGCCTCGTCATCGATCCGTCCGGCCACACGACGCTGCCGGGCGTGTATGCGGCGGGGGAGATCACCGGCGGAGTGCACGGAACCAACCGCCTGATGGGCAATTCGCTTCTGGACACGATCGTGTTCGGACGTCGTGCAGGACGCGCCGCCGCCGAGGAGGCGCGGCGCGGGAAACGAACGGCCGATCCGGCCGGGACCAGTCAACAGCCAGCGAGGTGACCTGATCATGGATCGACCGACATTCCTGTCGCTGCCGGACCGAACGTCGAAGCCCCGGGAGCTGGGACTGACCCATGTGATCGACAAGGGACAGACCCTCAGCCAGATCCGGGAGCGGTTCGACACCTGCGGCGAGTTCGTCGACATCGTGAAGCTCGGATGGGGCACCTCCTACGTCACCCAGAACCTCCGCGAGAAGCTCGACCTCTACCGCGACCTCGGCGTGCCGGTCGTTCTCGGCGGGACGTTGCTGGAGGCGGCCATCGCGCAGGGGAAGGTGGACGAGTACCGGACGTGGATCACGCAGCTCGGGCTTTCACATGTCGAGGTGTCGGACGGGACGATCGAGATCCCGCACGACGAGAAGCTGGAGCTGATCCGGCTGTTCGCCCGTGACTTCACGGTACTGTCGGAGGTCGGGTCCAAGGACGCCAACACCATCCTCGCCCCGTACAAGTGGGTGGAGGCCGTCCGCACGGAGATCGAGGCGGGCGCCTGGAAGGTCATCCCCGAGGCGCGTGAGACCGGCACCGCCGGCATCTTCCGTCAGAACGGCGAGGTGCGCCAGGGCCTCGTGGACGAGCTGGTCGACCACATCGACCCCACGCGCTTCCTGTTCGAGGCGCCCCAGAAGCCGCAGCAGGTGTGGTTCATCTCGCAGTTCGGGCCCAACGTCAACCTGGGGAACATCGCACCGGACGAGGTGATCCCGCTCGAGACGCTCCGCCTCGGTCTTCGTTCCGACACCCTCGGTCTCCGGGCGCGCATGGAGGTGGAGGGAGACGAGGCCGCGGGCGGCCTCTGGCGGACGGTCCAGCGGGCCATCCCGTCGGACTTCGCCATCTGACCGCGGGCCCCGCGGGTGCGCCTGCCGTCGCCCGCGGCAGGCAGAATGCCCCACATGCGCATGCGGATCGTCTCTCTCGCCCTCACCGGGGCGCTCGCCCTTCCCGCGGTTGCCGTCGCGGACCGCCCGGCGGGCAACACCTTCACCTGGGGGCACGATCTGCGGATCAAGCTCGTGCCGGGCTGGACGAAGAAGCGCAATCCGTACACGGCGACCCAGTG
>CALMEC010000150.1 GCA_937862675.1 uncultured Actinomycetes bacterium | reverse complement strand
CGAACACTGACCCGTCACGCCCATTGACACCCATGTAGCAGACGGACACGGTGGCCGTGTCGGCGACGACGCGCCCCATCCGGGGCGGCGAGCGCGAGGGCCGCGAGGGCGAGGCGCTCGTCTACCTGTTCCGGCCCCTCGAGGTCCCCGACCTGCCCGGCTTCGGGCGTCTGGTGGCGCGTCTCCTGTCCGATCGGGCCCTGGCCGCCGAGCTGGGCGCCGCGGCACGGACCCGGGTGCAGCGGGCCTTCCTCCCCGACCGCCATCTCGTGCAGTACGCCACGCTCGTCAGCCGTCCGGACATCGTGCAGCCGGCGGCCGGGACCATCGCGTCACGCTCATAGCCCGCTGGTCCCGTCACGGGCCCGCGCGGTTCAGGCGATGACCTGTCCCTCGCCCCCGTCCACGAGGAGCGAGACCCCGGTGATGTAGGAGGCCCGGTCGCTCACGAGGAATGCGACCGACGCGGCCAGCTCCCGGGGTTCCCCCACGCGCCCCATCGGGGTCGCCCGCCCGCGCTCGTCGATCGCCGCATCGCTCCCGTAGATCTCGATGAGGCGATCGGTGCGGACCGAGCCGGGCATGACGTTGTTGACGAGCACGTTCTCGGACGCGAGCTCGCGCGCGAACGTCCGCACCGCACCGGCCACGCCGGCACGCGCCACGTTCGAGAGCGCGAGCCCGTCGATGGCCTCGCGCACGGTGCGGCTGGTGATCGTCACGATCCGTCCCCACCGTCGCTCGCGCATTCCGGGAAGCGCGGCCCGGATGAGACGGATCGTCCCGAGCAGGTTCTTCTGGACCGCCTCGTCCAGATCGGCGTCGGAGGCCGTGACCAGGGGGCCGGTGGCGGGGCCGCCGGCGTTGGCGATGAGGATGTCGATCCCTCCCAGGGCCTCGACGGCCCTCGTGACCGCCTCGGCCGGTCCGTCCGGATCGGCCATGTCGGCGACGACCGCGACGGCGCCGATCTCGTCCGCCGTGGTGCGCAACCGCTCCTCACCCCGCGCGCTGACGGCGACGCGGCACCCCTCCGCCACGAGCTCCTCGGCGATCGCCCGTCCCAGCCCGCGGCTGGCACCCGTGACGAGCGCCCTCTTTCCGGTGATTCCCAGGTCCATGCGCCCACCCTAGATGGTTGATTCCACGGAGGCGTGGATGTGGGGCGCGTCACCGCTGGATGTGCGGTACCGCCGGGCGCCGCCGGGCTGGCTGGTGGCCGTTCGGAGTCGGGCGGTTTCCGGCCCGGGCCGGCGGGGGATCGGCGCACCCGCGCCACCGGGGGACCCGGACTAAACCCTGGCTTCCGTGGAATCAGCCATCCCGCCGCGGACGGCTGCTATCGTCGTCATCCGATGGCTTCCGGACGCAACAAGAGCAAGAAGACCGCCAGCCGCCGGCGCAACTACGAGCCGGTCGTGGTCGAGACGGGTCTCCAGAAGGTCACGCCCACGGGCTGGGCCAACTGGGTCGGATTCGGCCTCTTCTTCCTTCTCGGCAGCACGCTGGCCGTCGAGACGGTCATCGCGGTCACCACGCGCTTCCCCGGGCACACCGACTGGATCGTGGCGCTCGTGATGTCGGTGCTGTGCTTCTGGATGGCGTTCCTGTTCGCCATCACCCACTGGAAGGACTACATCTGAGGCCCTGCGGGCCTCGGGTTCGCCTCCGCCCACGCCTCCTGACAGCGCAGGTGTCAGACACTTAACACGCGGGTCGGTACCGCCCCCGGCGACGGCCACCCGGTATCGAGGGAAACCGCGCGGGCAGCGTGCCGTGTGGTCAGACGTCCGTGCGCCAGTGCCCGTCGATGTCGACGGAGAAGCGCACCGCACGCTCACTCACGGACCTGACGCCGACGGCCATCTGGATGGTGCCCGTCGATGTCGACGGAGAAGCGCACCGCCCGGGGAGTGTTAACGCGCCGTTGAGTGTCTGACACCAGCGCTGTCAGCCGGCCGTGGGCGCCCGCAGGTCGCCGACCCGGACGGCGCACGGTGGGTCAGGCCGACTCACCGCGGAAGCGGTACGGCAGGAAGTCGCTGCGATCGCGATCCACCTCCAGCGGCCGTCCGATCGCGGGGAACGCCCGCTGATGGCAGGCTGTCCGGTCGCAGACCTTGCACCCCGGCCCGATGGGGGTCCGCGCGGCAGGACTGACGAGATCGAGCCCGTCACCGTAGACCGAACGGTCCGCGTGATGCAGGTCGCAGCCGAGGCCGATGGCGAACGCCGTGACCGGCGCCCCGAAACCACCCAGCCGGTGCGTGACGGTGCGCGCCACCCAGAGGTAGCTCCGCCCGTCCGGCATCTCGGCGACCTGCGTGCGGATCTCCCCCGGATGGCTGAACGCCTCGTAGACGTTCCAGAGCGGGCAGGTTCCGCCCACTCGTGAGAAGTGGAAGTCCGTTGCCGACTGCCGCTTCGAGATGTTCCCGGCACGGTCCACCCGGACGAGGATGAACGGGATGCCGCGCTCACCGGTGCGCTGCAGCGTGCTGAGGCGATGCGCGACGGTCTCGAAGCCCACCCGGAACCGGCGGCCCAGCAGATCGATGTCGTACCGGAGCTCCTCTGCCGCACGCCGGAAGGGGCCGTACGGCAGGATCATCGCCCCGGCGGCGTAGTTGGCCAGGCCGATCCGCGCGAGGGAACGTGTCTCCTCCCCCGTAAGATCCGCTCCCTCCACATGCCGGTCCAGCAGGTCGCCCAGCTCGAGGAGCGCGATGTTCGTGGCCAGCTGGAACGCGCGCTGCCCGGGGCCGAGGAGCGAGGAGAGCACAAGGGTGCGCGACGAGGCGTCGTAGCGGCGTTTGACGTCGGTGTCGTCGTCGCTCTCGACCACCACGACCCCGTGGCGCGAGCGCAGCCGCTCGGAGAGGCCCGTCGCCATGTCGCCGACGACGAGGTCCGCGTCGTCGACGATGGCCTCGGCGGCGCGGTCCAGGTCGTCGAAGTGGTTCTGGTGCGCATAGAAGAGGTCCCGGACCTCCTCGTACGCCGTCGGCGCCGGAAGCGCCGAGCAGCGCGGCATGGTAGGCGGCGGCCAGCGGCGCGCCGAGCTGGTTGAGCAGCACGACGACGGGCTTGCCGACCCAGGCCAGCAATTCCATCTCCGCCGCCAGGTAGCCGGCCTGCGGCTCGCTGGCGTTGACCAGGTAAAGCAGCACGTCGCTCGCGTCGCGCACGTGACGCAGCGTCTGCTGGTCGGACCAGAAGGCGCGGTCGCGCCAGCGGTCCCAGACCTCTGCCAGCAGCCAGCCGACGGGGCTGTCGCGCTGGCGCATGCGGCGCACCAGACGCACGCTGTCGCCGAAGCCGGGCGTGTCCCACAGCAGCAGGCGATCGCCCTCGGCCGTCGTCACCAGCTCGTGGCGCTCGGCGAACTCGGTGACGTGCGCGGCGTCGCGCACCTCGCCCACGTCGGTGCCGAGCAGCGTGCGCGCCAGCGCCGTCTTGCCGACGTTGGTGTGCGCGAGCAGCGTGAGCGCGACGTCGGTCATCGCCGGCCGGCCGAGGTCTTGTTCGACGCCTGCGCGAGCACTGCGTCGAGCGCCTCCTCGAGAGCCTCGGCAGCGCGGGCTGG
>CALMEC010000149.1 GCA_937862675.1 uncultured Actinomycetes bacterium | reverse complement strand
GCGCAGGGCGGCATCGCGGCGGCGCTCGGAGCCGACGACGACGCCGAACGCCATGCCGAGGACACGCTCGCGGCGGGGGCGGGGGTGGCCCATCCCCATGTCGCGCCACCCGTCGCATGCAGGGTCCGGAACGACGGCGGGAACGATCACGTACAGCCCGTCGGCCCGCAGGACATCGAGCCCGGGGCCTTGGACGGGGAGCTTCCCGCCCTTCACCGTGACCCGCTCGGGCACGCGGTACAGGACATGCCTACCGCCCGAGGGGGTGACCGTCTCCCATGTGACGGGGAGGCCGTCGCCACTGAACGCGGTACGGATAGCGTCGCGGCAGGCGTCGGGGTCCCCGCCTTTCTCGGGGCCTTCGAAGTCGAACGCGGCGAGACGAGACGCCCCGAGGTTCACGCCGATACGGGCGTGCGGGTCCGTCGTCCACCATTCCCGTATCCAGGTCGGGTCCCTGGTCGCGTGATGCAGGCCGCCGCGGCCGCCGAGCATCCGGTGCGGCCGTTTCGTTTCGGGGTCGACGGGGAAGACGTGCAGGCCGAGGGCGTCCGCGTACCCGGCGGCAGTGTCGCCGGTAGAGTTGTTCATCAGTCGTTGCCTTTCGATGGAGGCCGGTTCGCGCTGGGGACGTCCACCCCGCGAGCTGGCCTCTCCGGTTACTGGGACGTGTCGGACGCGCTCTCGGTCGCGGCGTGCTCCGCGGGCACGTCGCCCTGTAGGTAGGCGTTCAGGGCCGCGCGAGGAATCACGAACTTCCTGCCGATTCGCCGGGCAGGGATGTCCCCTCGGTGAATGGCTCGGTATGCGCCCGTGCGACTAGTCCCGAGGACCGCCGCCGTCTCGTCAACCGTCAGCGTCTCGCGTTTCAAGTGGGTACCTCCGGGTTTGTTCATGGCATCTACTGTCGCCAGACGTGCCCAGAAGTGCAAGACTGTTTCCGTGTTCAAAACCGTAACGACACCGAGGAACCCGGTAGACGGTGCGTTGTTCTACGCCGCCCCGGGCTACATGTGGATTGAAGGCAACACGTCCGGTGGCGCCGCGCACACAGGAGAGTTCCTCGTCCCTATGAGCGGAATGAGCGGACACATGGGACGCTCATACGACGTCATGGTCGAGGAACCGGGTTTATTCCTCGAAGCCGCCGCCCTTCCACACACCAAGGAAGCGATCGCCACATTCTCCGCGCGATGTGGACAACTGCATGCCAACCCCCCAGACGTATTCCCGGCGTTCGACAGGGATCCCATCACAGGCAGGCTGACGGCATCTGCCGCCGACCGACTCACCCAACTTGGGCGAGAGGTTTTTGGCGCCACGATGAACGGAAAGCTCACACGCACCGAAGGCGTGTCCTTCCAAGACTGGGTGCATGAACTCCAAGACCTGGCGAACTACGTAACGCTCTGGCGTGCCCTTCAAGCCGCACGAGATACCGGTGACCACGCCGAACTTCAACGCCTCCTCAGCCGCGGAATCACCCCCCATAGACGTGGACTATTCGATTTCGTCCTCGACCCGCGGACCCCCCCACCCCCGAAACATGGGGGCTACCTCCCCGAAGGGGGCATACACGCGGATACGTGGATCGAGACCGATGGGGTGCCGACAGGCGTTGAGGGTCCCCGCGCATACATCTTCGCCGCAGCCCACTTCCTTGAATCGAAGGTCGGGGGGATGCTCCGCACACGCACCACAGTCGCGGTCACCCGACGCCGCAGGTCCCCAGACCTTGCCCTGATCATCCGCCCACGTGGTGTGAGCGGTGCCGTATGGCTGCAGTTCGCCCGAGCGCTCGAAGGTAACCGCGACTACCGGCAATGCGCCGAGTGCGATCGGTGGTGGGAGGCCGGACCGGACGGACGGTCACGAAGTCATAAGGCCTACTGCTCGAACGCCTGTAAGCAGCGCGCCTACCGTCGCCGCAGAAAGGCCACCAACCCGTAGGTGTGGTGTGATTGCCGTCGTGCCTGTCGCAGCATCGGGGAGAGAAACGCGGGACAGGAGGGTGTACCCCGGGGGGGCACGAAGGATTCTTTGCCCCTACCCCCACAGGTAGACCCCGGCCTCTTCTTTTCCCTCCCTGCCGGTTTTCTTGATGGGTCGACCCCCTCGACCGTGCTTCATGGGTCGGGTGTCACACGAGGCACGCATGGAGTGGGTGCCGCACGGGGCAGGCATGGGGTCACTGGACCCGGATAGCACCACCGGAACCCGTAGAGAACCGCCCAGACCCGTACACACGGCGAGCAGCCGACAGGTCGTGCGCAGCGCCTGACAACCAAAGACTGGGGGAAGGGAAAAGGAATCTCTAGCCCTGGGGGACCGACGGGCCCGGGGGACCGTTTTTCACGGTTTCGTGAATGGGGAACCGGTTTTCGTGCCGGTCCCCCCTTCCCCGATGGGGTATCTGTCCGAGGTTGGCAACTGCTCGCGCGGCCGTCTCCTTGCCCGAGGGGGTTGCCCCCCTCCCCTCATCCGCAGGATGGCGGAACCCCTGGGCGCAGTCGCTTCGTCGTTCTCTCGTTCAGTTGTGGGGTTGTGTTCTCGGTCGCCGTGGCCGATACTGTGGGTATTGCTCCCCGTCGTCGTTGCCGCTCGTCGGCACCGATTGGCGGGGATTGTCTCTTTCTGGGGGTCCGTCCATGCACGTCTCCGAACGCGTCATCGTGTACATCGACTATGAGAATGCGCGCCGGGGAGCCCGTGAAGCGTTCAACCAGGGATGGGACGCTCCCCCTCAGGCCGGGCACTTCGACCCGCTCGCCGTCGGACTGAAGATCACCGAGGCCGGCGGGGCGGATGGCGCACCGCGTGAACTCGTCGAGGTCCGCGTGTACCGTGGGCAGCCGCACCCGGAGAAGCAATCGGGGGCGCATGCCGCCTGGGAGCGTCAGGCCGCCCAGTGGCGACGTGATCACCGAGTCCGCGTCGTGCACCGAGTGTTGAACTACCGGGGCTGGAACGATGGGGAGCGTCCCCGTGAGAAGGGCGTCGACGTCGCTCTCGCCGTCGACTTCGTTGCTGACGCGATACGGGGCCGGTACGACGTCGGAATCTTGTTCAGTGCCGACACGGACCTCAGGCCGGCCCTTGAATTCGTCCGTGAGGAGCATCGTTGTCGGGCAGAAGTAGCGGCGTGGAGGTCACCTTTCCAGCGCAGCTACAGCCTCGCGCAACGCGGCATGTGGTGCCATTGGTTGGATGAAGCGGCGTTCTCCGCCGTAGAGGACAAGAGAAACTACGTGCGACCGTAGCCGACCCACCGCCCCGTCACCCTGCACCGTAGGACCACGGTAGGACCACCGCCAGAGCATCTGTCCGGTGAATCACCGTATCTACGACAACATCGTCAGTTGCGCCCCACTACTCGTAATGAAGGGGTCCGGGGTTCGAGTCCCCGCGTCGGCTTCGATGCTCGGGGATTGCCCGGGCACTTCCCCGATGCTCGAGGCCGACGCGGGGCGTTCACGGCCGCATCACGTCGCTTGCGCGGATGATCCCCCCATCAGCGCAACCAGCCGACGCCAGCGAAGACGGGATGTTGAGGCCCCACTCCCTGATGTCTGCAACGCCCCCTACCACCGATCGCCGACGAAGACCGGCTCCGGGACCAGCGCCACGCCGAACGCCTCCTCCACGCCGGTGGCGATCTCCCGTGCCAGCGCGACCAGCTCGGCCGTCGTCCCCTCCCCGCGGTTGGTCAGCGCCAGGACGTGCTTGGACGAGATCGCGATGCCCGTCGGGTTGCCGTAGCCGCGGCCGAAGCCCGCCCGCTCGATGAGCCAGGCCGCGCTCGTCTTGAGCGCGTCGGTGCCGTCGCCGGCCGGGAAGCGGGGCGGTGTCACACCGTCGCCGAGCCGGTCGCGGACACGCTGTTCGAGTGCGGCGAACCGGTCCGGGTCGAGCACGGGGTTCGTGAAGAACGAGCCCGCGCTGACCGTGTCGGGGTCCGTCGGGTCGAGCACCATGCCCTTGCCACGGCGCAGCGCGAGGACCGCCTCGCGTACCGCCCGACCATCGACGCGCTCACCGGCCGTCACGCCGAGGGACGCGGCGAGTTCCGCGTATCGGACCTCGCATCCGCCGCCGACCGGAAGTCGGAACGCGACGTCGAGTACGACGAACCGCGACGGATCGGACTTGAACCGGCTGCTGCGGTATCCGAACCCGCACTCATCCGGGTCGAGCACGTCGATCGTGCCGTCGACACGATCGAACGCGCGCACGGAGTCGATCAGCCCCGCGACCTCCTGGCCGTAGGCGCCGACGTTCTGGATCGGCGTCGCACCGACCGATCCGGGGATCCCCGAAAGGCAGGCGACGTCATCGCGTCCGTCCTCGACGCAGCGGGAGACGAAGGCGTCCCACGGCTCACCGGCCGCGACGCGGACGAGGTCACCGTCGACCGCAGCGCCCGTGGTCGCGATCAGGACGGCGAGCTCGGCGGGACGCTGGTCGGCGGCGACGATGTTCGACCCACCGCCGACGAGCAGCAGGTCGGTGCCCGCGGCGTCCGCCTCCCGGACGACGTCGATCAGGGTGTGCTCGTCACGTGCGGCGACGATCCGGTCGGCGGCACCGCCGAGACGCAGGGTCGTGTGGTCGGAGAGTCGGGGGGAGATCACGGCCTGCTCAGGTTAGGGAACTCGTCCGTGACGATGGGACCATGACTCCCGGATGACGGATGCGAGACCGCTCCGGGCATCCGCGCCGTCCGGCCTTCGCTAACCGCTCGTGCGGCCCACCATGATGTTCTGCGCGTAGATCGTCCCGTAGCTCGTCACTCCGGCACACCCGGTGGCCATGCTGTGGACGGTCCCGTTCGGGAGGATCAGCTTCGCGTACGTGCCCGACGCCGGGCGGTACGGCAACCGGATCCCCGTATACGCGCCGGACGACGCATCGGACATGATCGCCGTCATCACCCGGCGCGGACCGATCTTCCGTGCGAACCACGGCAGGCGCTTCTCGTTCACAGCGACGGCCGTCGCGTACTCCACTCGCGGAAGACGCGACCGCCCCGAAGGACTCCCGAGCATCCCGCGAAGCGCGGCGCCGGAGCGACGGGCTCCCCGGATCGTCTGGCCGGACTGCGGGCGATAGTAGAAGGACGTGACCCCGTCCGCGTAGATGACGCTGTTGAACCGCGGCCGGGTCGGGCACTGCGCCGTCGCGGACGTGGACGTCCATGTCGACGCCGATCCCGCTGACGCGGTCGCACCAGAGGGGCCGGACGGCGTGAGCGGGTTCTTGCCGGTATCCGTACCGGCACTGGCACTGCCGCCACCGGTGTTCACGATGGCGGCGCCGGGATCGAACGCGATCGTCCGTGATGACAGGGTGAGCGGAACCGGCGACCCGGAGACGGAGACGTTCGAGACGGTCATGACGAATGTCGTGTCGGCCTGGGCGTTGCGCAGCGCGGCGGGGGTCGCGACATCGGCGACGACCGTGTTGTCGCCGTACCCGTTCGCGACCGGATTCACCGTGACGCCGAGCGGCGTCCCGTTCGCGGTGACGGTGACCTGCGCGTTGCTGTAGTCGGCACCCGGATACTTGGACGACGACAGGCTGAAACGGCCGTACACCAGCGGCCAGGGCACATATCCGGACGGCGGCCACGACACCGTCTCCGCGGCGACCCGCGACTGCCGGCCGGTCCCGATGACCGTCAGCGCGTTCGCATTGGAGGTCGTCCCGATCCCGATGGTCCCGAGCGTCGGCAGGAGGATCCACCGGCGGTGACCGGCGGCCCGGTTTCCGTCGCCGGGATCGCCGATGTATCCGTCGATGACGGTCGCAGTGGAGGTTCGATACCCGAGGCCCAGGTTCGACGTCCCGGCCGCCGTGCTGCCCTCCTGCGTCCAGCAGCGCCAGGTCGACGGCGGAGAGTGACTCAG
This sequence comes from uncultured Actinomycetes bacterium, assembly GCA_937862675.1. GTDB lineage: Bacteria > Actinomycetota > Thermoleophilia > Miltoncostaeales > Miltoncostaeaceae > CALMEC01. Next base: position 1,572 of record CALMEC010000149.1, on the reverse strand, counting down.
CGAGTTGTTCGCGGTCATCATCATCGCCGCCGACAGCGCACGATTGCTCAGCGACGCATCGAGGCTCACGGGAGGAAGCCCGTTCATGGCGCGGGCGAAGTTCACCGCGGCCAGACCGGCGGCCTGCGACGCGGGAGACTCGGTGCCGGCCGTGCACGTGTCCGCCGACCCCGTCCCCCCCGGCGACACACGCCGGCCGTCGACGACGGCGGCGGCGTAGGCGTCCTTGACCGCACCCCGGTCCCATGTGTCGAGGGCCGACGCCTGGGCCGGGCCCCCCGCCGCCACCGCCACCAAGATCGCTCCGACAAGCCCGCGTCGCATCGTCTCGCCCGGCCCTCCTGCCGCCCCGCCCGTCCGTCATCCGTGATGTCCAGTCCCGGTCCGCGAACACGCGACGGACTCCGCCGCTCATGTCACCGGGTCATCAGACACATCGGCGCCGAGCCGGCGTACCTGAAGCACAGGACGCGATATGACCGCCCGTCCGTCGTCCCAGTTCCCCAAGTCGCGCCGTGCCCACTGGCGGCTCGCCACGAGACGTGGTCGCGCCCTCAGTCGGGAAGTCGCCTGAGCACACCGCCCCTGTGCGCGGCGATGTGGTCGGTCGCGTCGCTCGCGATCTCGTACTGGGGGTCGTCCGGGCTGGCGCGATGCGTGTGCCCCTTGTAATCGAAGTCCGCGGTGTGGACTTCGATGATGCGACCGCTCACCCGACCGGCCTCGGAGTCCCACGCGACATGGTCACCGACCTCAAAATGCGTCTCCATGGTCTTCTCTCCTGTGTCGCGTCCCGTGGATTCCGCGACCGTGACCGACCGCCGAGCCCACGTACCTTCAGCCCCCACGCGGTGGCCCGTTCTCCCGCCCCGGATAGGTGACCATGCCGTCCGCCTGCGGCCGGGCGCCACTGGTGAGGGTGGCGGGAGTGAGCCGCCCGTCGGGCATGAGATGCGCCACCGGGACGCCGCGGGCGATGAGGTGGTCGGCGATGATCCGTCGATGGCAGCGCCACCACACCGCCTCCGAGCACATGATCACCGGAAGCTCGGGCGGGGCCGCCAGATCGGCCAGGTGGTCGAGGCCCTCGGCGAAAGCCGCGCCGAGCGCGTAGTCGGCGTACCGGTGGAAGCTCCGGTTCTCCCAGAATCCGTTCACCGCGGCCTGGATCCCGGGGGTCGCGGAGCGCAGCCCTCCCAGCCGTTCCTCCCGCACGTACGGGATCCCGGCCGCGGCAAGACCAAGACCGGGCAGCTCTGGGCCTACGCCCGCGATGACCGACCATGGAACGGAAGCGACCCACCGGGCGTCGCCTATGTCTATGCGCCCGACCGCAAGGCCGAGCAGCCGATCCGGCATCTTCAGGGCTTCGTGGGCACGCTGCAGGTTGATGGCTACGCAGGCTACAAGGTCCTGGCCGAACGCAACCGCGGCTCCGAGCGGATGTTTTTCTCGCGCATCGCAAGTGCACTCGCGTCAGTTGAAGACAACTATGACGTCGTCATTCTCGACTGCCCGCCATCTCTAGGTTTTCACACGCTCTCCGCGCTATGTGCCGCTCGCAGTGTTTTG
>CALMEC010000148.1 GCA_937862675.1 uncultured Actinomycetes bacterium | reverse complement strand
CATGGGCACGAAAGCGGCCGAGAGCGCGGCGTCGGCGACGAGGCTCCGCAGCAGGTTCGGGATCTGGAAGGCGATGACGAACGCGTTGATCGCGCCCTTCACACCGAACATGCGGGCCGCGATGATCTCGCGCGCGAGCCCGGCCACACGGCTGACCGCGGTCCAGACGGCGAACAGCGCGGTGGAGCGCCCCGTGCTCGACGCCGTCTTCTCGGTTACCTCTGGGATCTCTGCGGTCGCCTCGGCTGCGCCGTCGGTTCTCACGTGGTCCAGCGCAGCGCTCCTGACATGCGTGGTAGGATACGCGGCCGCTCGGACCGTCAGACCAAAGGATGTCGCTTGGCGAACATCAAGCAGCAGAAGAAGCGCATCAAGCGCGCCGCGAAGCAGCACGAGACCAACGTGCGCTATCGCTCTACCATCAAGACCCTCTTCAAGGGGCTCGAGACCGCCGAGGGCGACGAGAAGGTCGCCAAGGCACGCGAGCTCGAGAAGCTGGTGGACCGCGCGGCATCGCGCGGAGCGCTTCACGCGAATACGGCCGCCCGCCGCAAGGGCCGCATTCAGCGCATTCTCGCCGCCGACACCGGCGAGTAGCCCACCCGGTCGCCCCGCGCGACCGCACATCCGTCACGGCGCGCCACCTCCGGGTGACGCGCCGTTTTTTCGTGCCCGCGGCCAAGTGCGGGACACGTCGCCCCTCCCAACGGCTCGGTCCGGACATGCGGGTCGCGAGCGTCCCCGCTCGGCGGAGCCCGCGATCGGGCCGTGCGCCCGTCCCTGTGTGACATGGCGACCCTGTGGGTCGCACCGTTCGGGCGTCCATGGAACGATCGGGGAAAGAGACCGCCGCGCCGCCGGCTCGACGCCCGTGCCCCGGGCACCGTCACGTACCGCCGTTCGGTTGACGGCCTCGACGAAGCGGTCGTGTGTAAAGGATTGGCGAGCATGACCCGCGCCGGTCGGATCCGCGCGGGAGGCCGCGGTAGGGTCATCACCGGCTTGTTCCCCACACCGTCAGGAGTCCGGATGCCTCCCTCACCACGTGCCGCCCGGGATCGGCCCGCAACCCGTCGCGGTCGCCGTCTCCCCCTTCTCGTCACCGCCGCGGCCGCGCTCGCGGTCCCCGCGGTCGCCTCCGCGGACTACTACAACCCCACCACGGGCGTCGAACTCCCGTGGAGCGCCGTCATCCCGTCGCCGACGCCGACCTACGATCCTCCGCCGATGTACTTCCCGCCGGTCGCGCTCAACCTGACGCCGGCCGGGGGAGGATCCGGTTCCACGAGGCCCTCCAAGCCGGCGAAGCCCGCCGTGAAGATCGATCCGGTCAGCGGCTTCCGTCGCTCGCCCGTCGTCTTCAAGCAGGCCAACCGGCAGATGGCGAAGCTCTTCACCGCCCGCCTCGGGAAGGCCAAGTTCAAGTCGGCACGGTTCATCAAGGAAGCCGACAAGGGCACGTTCCGGAAGACCTACCTCCAGCTCGTCAAGCCGATGGGCTGGTCGGACAACGACTACTCCCAGGCACTGGCGTCGTACGCCGTCGCCAGCTGGCTCATCGCCAACAATCAGGGCGACCTGACGACCAAGCGGCGCCTCGGGGCCCAGTCCATCCAGAAGCGTCTGCGCGCGAAGCTCGCCAAGAACCCGAAGATGAAGAAGGCGAAGCCCGCCAGCCGCCAACTGGCGACGGACCGGCTCAACATCCTCACAACCGTCCTGATGGTGCAGTGGGCCACCGCGACCCCCGAGAGCCGTATCCAGCTGGCGGAGACCGTGCGCACCGCCGGCCTGAAGACGTTCAAGGGCGACCTCACGCTCGTCGACATCGGCTACGACGGATTCGAGAGGCGCACCGACTGACGCAGTCTGTCGGCGCAGGCGCCGCACGGTGCGGTTCGGGTCCATGTCGACGACACGGACCCGAGCCGCACCGCCCTCCGGTGTCCTGAGTCAGTCGCGAACGGCGGCCAGGAGATCCCGCGCCGCGCGTTCCAGCACGAACCGCCGGCCGTCGTCGGGTGAGCGCCCCAGGTCGGTGAGCGCCCCCACCCGCAGGTCCAGTTCGAGGGCGGCCAGCCGTGCCACGCACCGGTCGGCGGCGCCGTCCGGCAGCGCACGTGCCTGCTCGACCACCTTCTGTGCCGGATAGCCCTTGAGGCCGGTCACCCGTCCGACGTCGTCGGGTGACGCGCCCGGCCCCAGGGCCTGTGCGGCCGCCACGCCCCGGAAGTGACGCGCGAGCGACATCTGGATGACGATGGGCTCGCTCGGGTGATCGCCGGTCGCCAGTTCGTCCAGCAGTGTGAACACCCGTGCCCGGTCGCCGGCGGTGACGGCGTCGGCCAGCTCGTACGACTTGGCATCGGGATGGGGGATGACGAGGAGGTCCACGAGCTCCCGGTCGATGCCGTCGGGACCCGCGGCGCTCGCCAGCTTGATCGCCTCCTGGCTGAGGGCCATGGCGTCCTCCCCGACGCGCTCGACGATGACGCGGGCCAGCGCCGCGGGGAGCCGGGCACCCGCCCGAACGCACTCGGACTCCACGAACGACACGAACCAGGCGGCCCGCTCGCGACGGCTGGCCTTCGGTTTCGGGCCGAATTCGAGCACGTCACCGTGGGTCCCGATCGCCGAGACGAGTTTCGGGGTGGGCGCCGCCGAGGAGACGAGTGCAAGGCAGGTGTCGGCGACCGGGCTCTCCAGGTAGGCGAGCAGCGGTCCGACGTCGCCGGCGCGCCATGCGTCGGCGTTGCGCACGATGACGAGCCGCCGGCCGGCGAACGAGAGCGTCTGGCAGACGCCGACGACGTCGTCGGCGACGTCGCCGGTGGCGTCGAACTCGTCGGCGGGAAGTCCGCCGTCGTCGACGACGCGGTGCAGAAGGCGGGCGACGGCACGGTCGACCTTTCCGCGGTCCTCACCCCAGATGCCGTAGACGGGCTTGAGCGGCGGTCGCTTCTCGCTCATCGCGCGGTGCACCGGCTGAAGGCGGGGTCATTCACTCGTCCGAGCCTACCGAGCGGCGCCGCGCTGCGGGCGGTCGAGCGGCGTTACGCTCGCCGGGCCCACGCAGACGGATCTCCTCGATGTCGAGGCGGGCCTCGATACGGCGCTGGACCGCGCCGTCGATCACGTGGTCGTCGCGCAGCCGCACGACGGTCTCACGCTGATGGGCGATGGCCGCAAGGCGCAGGGCGCGGTATTGCTCGCGACGGCGGATCTCCTCCTCGTCGATGTCGTCCGCCCGGAGGTCACGCCATTCCGTGTACTCGTCGCGGACCTCGTCGAGCACATCCTCGTCGGCACCGACACGCTCCGCGAGCTCCGGCAGCGCGAAGATCGCCGCATCCAACGCGGTCACGATCGCGAAGTCGAGCTCATCCTGGGTTGTGCTCTCCTCCGGCAGCTCCGCCCACCGGACGACGTGCGGAAGCAGGAGTCCCTGGATGGTGAGTGACCCGACCACGACGCATGCGGTGACGAAGACGGCCGTATCGCGTGCCGCGCCGCCCGCGATGGTGGCCGGCACGGACAGCGCCACGGCCAGTGAGACGGCACCGCGGAGTCCGGCGACCGTGACCACCACCCGTCCCCGCAGGGTGCTGCGCATCTCGCGTCGCTCCTGGTTCCGGTCGAAGAGCCGGCCGAGGAGTGACATCGCGCTGATGAACGCGAATCGCGTGACGAGCACGGCCACGTAGACGCCGACGGCGGCGGCGACCGCAGATCGGAGGTCACCGCCCGCGAGGCCGTCCACGGCGATGGGGATCTCCATGCCGATGAGGACGAAGAGCCCGCCGTTCAGCAGGAAGGTCGTGAGCGTCCAGAAGCCGGTCCCCTGCTGACGTGCCTGTGCCGACACCGTCCGCGGTGCCGTCTGGGAGACCCACAGACCACTGACGACGACGGCCAGCACACCGGACGCGTGGATCTCCTCCGCCACGAGGAAGGCCGCGAACGGCGTGAGCACCGCCAGCACGTTGTGGTGTCGGGGATTGGAGAGGAACCGACGCACGTGCCCGTCGATCCAGCCGATCGCGGCGCCGACCACGAGGGCGCCCGTGAGCGAGACGGCGAGGAGCCGGCCCGCGTGCGCGCTGCTGAACGCGATGTCCTCGGTCGCGAACTCGAGCGCGAGCCCGAAGACCACGAGCGCGGTCCCGTCGTTGATGAGGCTCTCCGCCTGGAGCATCGTGGTCTCCCGGCGCGGCATCAGGCGCCCCAGCGCGGCGACCGCGGTGGCGTCCGTCGGAGCGACGGCCGCACCGATCAGCCAGGCGGTCGCCCACGAGAGTCCGAGCGCATGACCGACGACGGCGACGACTGCTGCTGTCACGACGACGAGAAGCGTCCCTGACAGGACGATCCGACCGAGCTGCCGCCGGATCTCGCGGGCCGACGCCGAGAAGCTCTCCCAGAAGAGAAGGATCGGCAGGAAGATGAGGAGAACGACCTCGGGAGGAAGCTCGACGCGACGCAGCGACGGCACGATCGTCAGGAGGAGGCCGATCACCACCAGGACGACCGGGGCCGACAGCCGAAGGCGGGCGGCCAGCACCGAGCCGACGAGGACCGCCACCCCCAGCGCCGCGGCCACCTGGACGGCGAACATCCGTCAGCTCCCCGGCCGGTGCGTGGCGGGTCCGGTGACGGCGGACGGCGCGGGCGTCGCCGGGACCGCCACCGGTTAGCACGTAGATGAAGTCGAAGACGCGCAGCGCGCCGATCATGGTGAGCAGCGTGGTGATGATGAGGGCGTTGCGCAGCAGCGGAACCGTGATGTTCCAGAAGCAGGTGAACGGGCCGGCGCCGTCCAGTGTCGCCGCCTCGTAGAGCTCCTCGGGGATGCGCTGGAGGCCGGCGGTGAGGAGCAGCGTGACGAAGCCGATGTACTGCCAGAAGGCGACGCCCATCACGACGTAGATCGCGATCGAGGGGTCGCCCAGCCAGCCCAGCGGCGGCGGCACCAGGCCGACGCTCTTGACGACGGCGTTGGCGAGCCCGACGAGCGGGTCGAGGATCAATTGCCACAGCAGGCCGACGGCAACGATCGACAGGACCAGCGGTGCGAAGATGATGGTGCGGAAGGCGAGCGAGGCGCGGCGCG
>CALMEC010000147.1 GCA_937862675.1 uncultured Actinomycetes bacterium | reverse complement strand
GGACGATCTCGACGCCGGACGTCTGCTCGCCCGCCATGGTGACGTACCGGAAGTCGGTGAGCAGCACGGCCTGCGACGGCCCGATGACCACCACCCCGTTGGATCCCGTGAAGCCGCAGAGATAGCGGATGTTGACCAGGTCGGTGACGACCAGCGCGCCGATTCCGTGCTGGTCGAGCGACTCGGCGACGGCCTGTTGGCGACCTTCGTAGTCCATCACGCCTCCCGCGCCAGGAACTGCAGGGCCTCACGATACCCGTCGACTCCCTTGCCCCAGACGGCGAAGGCCGCGATGTCGCGGATGACCGACACCCGCCGATGCGGCTCGCGCTCCTCGACGTTGGAGAGGTGCACCTCGCAGACGGGGACGTCGAGCAGCTCGAGCGCGTCGCGGATGGACCACTGGTAGTGCGTCCACGCACCGGGGTTGGTGATGACCCCGTCCACGGCGCCGATGAGGCCGTGGACGTGTTCCAGGAAGGCGCCCTCGTGATTGGTCTGGAACGGGACCACGGTGAGGTCCAGCTCGGCACCCCACTCGCGCACCTGCCGCTCCAGCTCGGCGAGCGTGAGCGTGCCGTAGTGGACGGCGGGCCGCCGCCCCAGCATGTTCAGGTTGGGTCCGTGCAGCAGCGCGACGCGCCCGGTCATGCCCTCAGCTCCTCGATGGCGGCCACGACACGCTCCGGTGAGGGGTCCTGGCGCAGGCGCACGTCGCCGGGCGCGCCGATCAGGACCATGTTGAGGGCGGTGGCGTCCGCCTTCTTGTCGCGTCCCATCGCCCCAAGGATCTCAGACGTGGAGAGGGCCGGGTCGAGCGCGGTGGGAAGACCGTGACGGGCGAAGAGCCCGCGTGCCCGCTCCCGGTGGGCCGGGTCGAGTCCCAGCATCTCCTCGGACAGGCGAAGCGCGGCGAGCATGCCGAGCGAGATCGCCTCCCCGTGCAGGTAACGCGAGTAGCGGCCGGCCGCCTCGATGCCGTGCCCCACCGTGTGACCCAGATTGAGCGATGCGCGGATGCCGAGGTCCTGCTCGTCCTCGGCCACGACCCGGAGTTTGTGACCGACGCAGTCGACGATGAGCTCGGCCAGGGCATCCGGATCGCCGGGAAGCGCCGGCCACGCGTCGATCCGGTCGAAGAGCTCGCCCCCCTGCAGAAGTCCGTACTTGATGACCTCGGCGAAGCCGGCCGCCAGCTCGCGCGGCGGCAACGTGGAGAGGAACCCGGTGTCCATCAGCACCAGTTCCGGCTGGTAGATGGCGCCGACGTAGTTCTTTCCCTCCGGCAGGTTGATGCCGGTCTTGCCGCCGATGGCCGAGTCGACCATCGCCAGGAGCGTCGTCGGAACGTGGACCAGGCGCACGCCGCGCTGGTACGAGGCCGCCACGAAGCCGCCGAGATCCCCCACCACCCCGCCGCCGACGGCGACGACCGTGTCGGAGCGACGAATACCGGACGACGCGGCGAACCGTGTGAGGCGCTCGAACTCCGCGAAGCTCTTGGAGGTCTCGCCCGACGGCACCACGGCCTCCACGACGCGGAGACCCCGTCCGGCGACGGCGTCGATGACGGGCTGCACGAAGCCGCGCACGCCGGAGTCGACGATGACGAGCGCCGAGCCCGACGCCCCCTGCGGCCACAGTGCTGCGATGTCCGCCGAGGCCCCCGGCCCGACGTGGACCGGGAATCGACGGTCGCCGATGGCCGCCTGGATGGTGTGCATCACTCGGAGTCCGCCGCGTCGCGCGCCTGGACCCACGCGACGACACGCCCGGCGACCTCGTCGGCGGGGTCGTCGGAGGCCACCTCGAGGTCGGCCGACTCGGCGTAGACCGGCTCGCGCTGCGCCGCCCGCGACAGGAACCGCCGCCGGTCGACCGCGAGCGGACGGTCGGAGCCCTCCACCCGGTCCCATGCCACCTCGGGATCGACGCGCAGCCACACCGTCCAGGCCATGCGCCCCAGGAGGGCACGCGTGCGCTGCGACAGGAGTGCCCCTCCGCCGAGTGCCATGACCCCCCGGCCGTCGCCCTGGAGGATCCCGCGGATCACGTCCTCCTCGGTGCGCCGGAACCAGACCTCACCGCGCTTGTCGAAGATCTCGGGGATGGACATCCCCGCATGTTCCCCGACCGCCCGATCGGAGCCGATGAACGGCACGTCCAGTCGCGCGGCGACGCGGCGGCCGACCACGGATTTCCCGGCCCCCATGTAGCCGGAGAGGGCGACCCACCTCACGCGCCGATGTCCGCCAGGTAGCGATCCACCGCCGCCGTCACCTGGTCGATGGTGTCCCCTCCGAACTTGGCGAGTAGCGCCTCGGCGAGAACGAAGGCGACCGCGGCCTCACCCACGACGCCCGCCGCCGCCACAGCGCAGATGTCCGAGCGTTCCTTGAACGCCGAACGCGCCTCGTGCGTGGCGATGTCGACCGACGCGAGCGGCCGTGACAGTGTGGAGATGGGCTTCATGACCGCACGGACCACGAGCGGCTCGCCGTGCGTCATGCCGCCCTCGAGCCCACCTGACCGGTTGGTCCGGCGGTGGTAGCCGCGCTCCTCGGTCCAGAAGATCTCGTCGTGCGCCCGGCTGCCGGGCAGCGTGCCCAGCTCGAAGCCCGCGCCGATCTCGACGCCCTTGATCGCCTGGATCGACATGATCGCCTGCGCCAGACGGCCGTCCAGCCGCGTGTCACCGCTGACGTGCGAGCCCAGGCCGGGCATGAGGCCGAATGCCCACACCTCGAAGACCCCGCCCAGCGTGTCGTGGTCCTGACCGGCGCGTTTGATGGCCTCGCGCATCGCGGCGGACGCCTCGGGATCGAGGCATCGGACCGGGCTCTCGTCGACACCGTCGAAGTCGGCCAGGGTCAGGTCGTCGCGTGTGGGCACGGCCACGTCGCCCGTGCGGGTGACGTGGCTGCGGATCTCGATGCCGTAGACGCGGAGCAGCGCCTTGGCGACGGCTCCGGCGGCGACGCGCGCGGCGGTCTCACGCGCGCTGGCGCGCTCGAGGATGTTGCGCAGGTCGTTGGTGCCGTACTTCTGCATGCCGGCCAGGTCGGCGTGACCGGGCCGCGGCAGCGTGATGGGCGCCACGTCCTCGGCCGGCTCCCAGATGGCCATGCGGTCGGCTTCCCAGTTGGCGAAGTCGCGATTGACGATCTCGAGCGCGACGGGACTGCCCAGCGTCTGTCCGTGGCGGATGCCGGACTTGACCTGCACGCGGTCCGTCTCGATCTTCATGCGGCCGCCGCGGCCGTAGCCGAGCTGGCGGCGTGCGAGATCGCCGTCGATGTCGTCGGGAGTCAATCTGAGTCCGGCGGGCAGCCCCTCGATGAGGGCGATCAACGCCGGTCCGTGGGACTCCCCTGCCGTGCGGTAGGTCAGGGGCACGAGGGGCAGTGTACAGAGGCGGACCGGACGACGGCCGGGCCCGGAATCACCGACGGGGCGCCCCGGTCAGGGGACGCCCCGTCGATACCGCCGGCTTGTGCCGCGGGTTCTACTTCGTGGCTCCGGCCTTCGCGATGTCGACGACCTTGATGACGATCGTGCTGCCGGACGACGGGTTCGAGAGGGTCACCGAGGCGCCCTTCGCGATGTCCACCGTGTCGCCGGTGCCGAACGACCCGCTGATCAGCCGCAGGACCACCTTGTCGGCGTCGATCGACGCGACGACGAAGTAGGGGCTGGTCGTGGGGACCTTGGTGTCGACCTTGGCGATGACGGGCGCACCGTCCACCTCCATGTTGGCCGTGTATGCACTGGCCTTCTTGGTGGTGTCGCCCGTGGAGCCCGTGGTCGTCCCTCCGCCGGAGCTCGTTGTCCCGCCGGACGTCGTGCCGCCCGACGACGGGGTGGATCCCGTGGTCGTGGTGTCACCGGTCGACGGGGACGAGGTGTCCGGCGTGGCCGGTGCCGACTGCTGGGTCGCACCGGAGTCGCCGGAGGAGGTGGCTCCGCCCGTTCCGGTCGGGTCCGACGCCGTCGAGGTGTCCGACGACGAGGTGCTCGCCGCGGTGACGCTCGCCGGCTCCTGGAAGACGGTGCCGGCCCGCGACTCCGAGAACCGGTCGAGGTTCCGGAGCGTCGGTGCGTTCGGGTCGGCCTCGGGGAACGCCCCGAGCGCCTTCGTCGTGGGGTCCTCGGCCGGGGCCGCAGCCGTGGCGGCGGCCGGGTCCGACGACGTCGGAGCCTCCTGGGCGGCGACGTGCCCCCCGCTGTTCGCCCCGCCGCATCCCGCGACGAAGCTCGCCGCGAGGACGGCCAGGACACCGATCATCCGTGAGCGGTTCAATTGGAGCCTCCGCTTTGCGTGGTGTTGGCGACGTCGGTGGTGCCGGCGGTGGACGCCTGGGCGCCCCGCGAGAAGACCACGACGGTCAGATTGGCCTTGATGTCGTCCGACGCGCCCGTGGTCGAGGCGCCGGTTGTCGACGCTCCGGCGGTCGATCCGTCAGCGCCGCCGTCGGCGGGGCCGAGGTCGGCCTGGGTGATGGCGAACAGCCGGCCCTTGATCTTGAGCTTGCCGAACGGGCTGATCGAGACCTGGTCGTTCATGCGGTGCATGAAGTCCTGGACCTGGAAGAACCGGCCGGTCACATCGATCGTGAAGGCCGTGCCGGTCACGCCGGCGTAATCGGTCCCCTGGTCCGGGGTGGCCGGGCCGAGCTCGACCTTTGCCTGCTTGGCGATCTGCTCGATCTGGAGGATGGTGGCCGGGATGTCCCGGTCGTCGGGGTACGCCTTGGCCAGGCGCAGACGGTCCACGAGGCGGACCTCCTGCTTCGCACCGGCGGCGTTCTTGCCCTTCGCCTGGTTCTGCAGGGCGGTCAGCTGGGTCTGTGCCGTCTGGACCTGGTCCTGCAGCTCGCTGACGCGCTGGACGGCGTCGTCGCGATCGGACTTGGCCGGCGACAGATAGAACTTGAAGAGGCCTCCCAGGACGACGAGTCCGCCGACGATTAGGAGCAGCACCCTGTCACGCTGCGTCATCTTGCTCATGGCTGTGCGGGGGTCGTGGTGGACGAGGCCGCGGACGTGGATGTCGCGCCGGGCACGACGGGACGGACGCTGCCGAAGATCCGGTCGTCGACCGGGATCTCGAT
>CALMEC010000146.1 GCA_937862675.1 uncultured Actinomycetes bacterium | reverse complement strand
CATCAGGCGATAGCGCCCCTCCGCCCCCTGGTACGGATCGGTGTTGGTGCCGAGCGCGACGTGCCCGTGCCGCCACGACGGCCGCGCCAGCTCCCGGACGAGCACCTCGGCGACGTTGACCTTCACCACGATCTGCGAGTCGAAGTCGCGCCCGGCGTCGAGGTCGAGGTAGCGATGGGATCCCCGTGCGAAGCAGTAGACGCAGGCGTGCGAACAGCCGCGGTAGGGATTGACCGTCCACTCGAACGGCATCGCCGACGCCGCGGGCACCCGGTTGAGGGCGCTCTTGGCCAGGACCTCGTGGAAGACCGCCCCCGGGAACTGCGGTGGACGCACCGAGCGCAGATGTCCCGGCACCGCGGCCACGTCCACCACGTCGAGTCCCGGCAGCACGCCCGCGATCACATTCCCGACGCTCTGTCCGTTCCACCTCATGCACCTATTCGAACATATGTTCGACTCTCGCGCAACCGCGGCGTCTCGCGCAGACCGGGCCGAGCCGGCCTCCGGTCCCCGCGATCCGGACCCGCCACGTCACACGCCCGGACCGAACCGGCGCATCAGGGCCGGGCGCCGACCCCGGAGGCGACGCGCGCGTACAGGCCGATGAGATCGGTCACCGCACCCTCCATGGTGAGACGCTCACGTACGGCGACGAGACGGCGGCGGATACCGGCCAGATCGGCCCCGTGGATCGCATCAGCGAACTCATCCACGTGATCCAGGACGATGCCCGTGCCCTCCTGGCGGACCCAGCGGGCGAGGTCCCGATGCGGGAGCGTCACCACGGGCAGGCCGCACCCGGCGTACTCGAACGCCTTGTTGGGGAGGACCGTGGCCAGGTGGGCGGAGTTCTTGGTGTCGTTGAAGCCGGCCCAGCCCGCGTCGTAGTACGGAAGACACGCCAGCAGGTCCTCCGGACGCATCGGGGCATGGACGGTCACGTTCGCGAACCGGTCGGCGAGGGCGTGGTAGTCCGGGAGGGCGGGCTGCGAGGGATGGATGTGCAGCTCGACGTCATCCGTCGCGGCGATGACGGCGAAGATGTCGCGCAGGTCGTAGTGGCCGCCGCCGACCGAGAGGGTGCCCTGGTAGGCGATGCGGATCGGCCCGCCACGTCGTTCCGTCGACACCTCATCGGCGGCGGGGAGATCACGAGCGAGTGCGAGGTTCGGGATGATGAGCGTCTCGTCGGGCACCCGGTATCGCGCACGGATCTCGTCCAGGAGCACCTGTCCGACGGTGACGAGGGCATCGGAGTCCTCGACGGCGGCCCGTTCGCACCCCTCGGGGTCGGGGATGTCCGGGAACCCGTCCTCGTACGGGGTGCTGCGCAGGCTCTGGAAGTCGTGGACGTCGTGGATGATCGCCACGGACTCACCCACCACCTCGCGAGCGACCACCGTCAGGACGTCCGGCAGGTTGTGCGAGTGGATGACGTCGGGACGGAAGTCGTCCACCGCCGCGGCGATGCCGTCACGGGCCTCGGGGCCGACGGGGTACCAGGTGTCGAACAGGTCGTCACCGGAGCCGTAGAACTCGCTCAGCGTCCTCCCCTGGTACGCGTATCCGAGGTCGATGTCACCATGACCGCGCAGGGCGACCGCGTACTTCAGTGTTCGTATGCATGGCTGACGATGGAGGAACAGGACCCGCATCAGCGGCGGGACTTGATCGTCTTCGCCGGGTTTCCGACACTCACGCTGTAGGGCTCGAGGTCCTTCACAACGACGGCACCCGCACCGATGATCGCTCCGTCGCCGATGGTCACCCCGGGCATGATCAGCACGTTCATCGCGATCCAGCAGTTCTTGCCGATCGGGACCGGCTGGGTCTTCCATCCTTGATCCGTGATCGACGCGTCGCCGTCGTCGGTGCTGTGGTTGGCCGAGTGGATCATCGCGTGCGGGCCGATGG
>CALMEC010000145.1 GCA_937862675.1 uncultured Actinomycetes bacterium | reverse complement strand
TCCGGTGCCCGCGGGGACCGCGGGAAACTTGCGGGGGGGGTGGGAGCCCCCGCCGATGCAGGCGACGACCGCACCCGGGAGCGTCCCCTCCACCTCCTGGATCTGACGGCGGGTCTCGACGCCGATGACCGACTGGAAACGTGCCACGAGCTCCGGGTACGGCGCCGGGCCGACGGCCGATCCGATGACGTAGTGCGTTGTCCGGACGTTCGTGACCCAGTCGCGGATGGCCTCGCTCGTTGCATCCTTCAGGGTCGCGCTGCCGGAGTCGACCGGGCGGACCTCGGCGCCCAGCATGTTCATGCGGACCACGTTCAGGCGCTGGCGCTCCATGTCGGTGCGGCCCATGTAGACGGTGCAGCCGAAGCCGAGGAGCGCCGCCGCCGTGGCGGTGGCGACGCCGTGCTGGCCGGCACCCGTCTCGGCGATGATGCGCTGCTTCCCCATCCGCTTCGCCAGCAGTACCTGGCCGAGCGCGTTGTTGATCTTGTGCGCACCGGTGTGGCAGAGGTCCTCACGCTTGAGGTACAGGCGGTCGATGCCGTAACGCTCGCCCAGCTTCGCGGCGCGTGTCAGAGGCGTGGGCCGCCCGACGTACGTGTCGAGAAGATGCGAGTACTCGGCCCAGAAGTCGTCGTCCTCGTGGTAGGTCTGGAGGGCCTCTGCCAGCTCGTCCAGCGCGCCCATCACCGTCTCGGGGACGAAACGGCCGCCGTAGGCGCCGAATCGCGTCTCCGCCACGTTCACTCCACCACCTCCATCGTCATGTCGCGCGCGGCCGCCAGGAATGCCGTGACCTTCGCCACGTCCTTCCTGCCGGGCGCCCACTCGACACCCGTCGACACATCCACCGCCCAGGGTAGAAGACGCTGCACGGCCCGGCCCACGCTCTCCGGCGTGAGCCCCCCGGCCAGGATGTACGGACGTCCGATCCCTCCCGCCAGGAGCTCCCAGTCGAAGACCTGGCCGGTGCCACCGTGACGTCCACGGACGGATGCGTCGAGCAGGACGAGGTCGGCGGCGCTCCGACGGGCGCGATCGACGGCCGACGGTCCGTCCACCGGATGTCCGGTGATGACGCCGCAGCCGATCCGGTCGCGGATCATGTCCACATCAGGGCCGTCGCCGTGCACCTGGACGTGACTCAGGCCACAGCGATCGACGGCGCGCGCGAGCTCGTCGAGTGTCGGATCGACGAAGACGCCCACGCGCGCGACGCCCGGCCGGATCGCGGCGGCGACGTCCACCGCACGGTCGACCTCGAGATGCCGGGGCGACGGCGAGGCGAACACCAGGCCGATCGCCCACACTCCCGTGGCGGAGCAGGCGGCCGCCTCGTCCGGATCGGTGAGGCCGCAGACCTTGACGCGGGGGGCGTCAGCC
The DNA here is from genome assembly GCA_937862675.1 of uncultured Actinomycetes bacterium. Lineage (GTDB taxonomy): Bacteria > Actinomycetota > Thermoleophilia > Miltoncostaeales > Miltoncostaeaceae > CALMEC01. The sequence goes on along the minus strand of CALMEC010000145.1, from coordinate 584 downwards.
ACCGTACTGCCCGAGCCGGCTCCGCTCGCCGCTTCGCCACCGGGGCAGGAACGCCGTGATGAGCGCACCCTCGCCGGGCATGCTCTTCACGTTCAGCGCACCGCCCAGGAGCTGGGCACGGTCGCTCATGCCGTACAGGCCGTAGCGTGCCTGCGGGTTGCTCGGGCTGGGGCGCTGCACCGTCGACGGATCGAATCCCGCCCCGTTGTCACTCACCTCGAGGGTGATGCCGACGGGCTCCTCCCGGAGGCTCACACGGACACGCGTCGCCCGTCCGTGGCGCCCGGCGTTGGTGAGCGCCTCCTGCATGATGCGATAGAACGTGATCTTCTGCGACAGGGACACCCGGCTGTCGGGGAACTCGCCGTCCTCGCTGAAGTCCACGGTCACGCCGGACTGGGTCTCGAACGACCGTGCCCCGCCGCGGAGGACGTCGGGGAGCGAGTTGTTCTCGAACTGCGCGGGACGGAGGTGGCCGATGAGCTCGCGCATCTCCTGCAGGGCCCCGCCGAGTGTCTCGTAGATGCGTGCCAGCCCGCCACGCAGACGCTCAGGGACGACGAGCCCCTCCCGTTCCATGTCGT
>CALMEC010000144.1 GCA_937862675.1 uncultured Actinomycetes bacterium | reverse complement strand
TTGCGGTTGATGACGCGGCGGTACAGGTCGTTGAGGTCGGAGGTCGCGAAGCGGCCACCGTCGAGCTGCACCATCGGGCGGAGCTCCGGCGGGATGACGGGGACGACCTCGAGGATCATCCACGACGGCTTGTTGTCGCTGCGGACGAACGCGGACACGACGCGCAGGCGCTTGAGCGCCTTCGCGTGCCGCTGGCCCTTCGACTCGGCGATGACCTTGCGGAGGTTCCTCGCCTCCAGGTCGAGCTTCGTGACCCGCTTCTTCTTCTCGCCCTCGGCCGGCGCGCCGTCCTCACCCTCGACGACCTCGTCCTCGACCTCGGTGTTGAGGTCCTCGAGGAGATCGCGGATGGCGGAGGCGCCCATGCCCCCTCGGAAGTACTCGCCGAAGCCGTACTGCGACCCGAACCGCTCCCGCATCTCACGGAAGAGCTGCTCGTCGCCGATGACCTGGCGGACCTGGATGGTGCGGAACGTGTCCCAGGCGTCGCGCAGGCGCTGGGCGGCCTCCTCGGCGTAGCGCTCCACATCCTTGATGGCCATGTCGGTCTCCTTGCGGAGGTCCGTCTCGGCCTGCTTCTTGTCGGCGTCGGTCAGGACGCGCTTGCGAGCACCGCCCTCGGCGGCGCGGTCGCGCTCCAGCTCCTCGAGCCAGAAGACGTCCTCGTCGTCGAAGCCCTCGGTCGTCCCCTCGCGGAGCCAGGCGACGCGGCGCTCCAGGCGCTCGGCGAGGTCCGCGAGACGCTCCTCGCGGTCCTGCTGGTACTGCTCGACGGCCTCGTCCACCTGCTCCTGCAGACGGTCGAGGTCGTCCTCGCGGCGCTGCACGTCGACGGCCGTGATGATGGACGCGGCGAAGTAGAGGACCTTCTCGAGCTCTTTCGGGGCGAGGTCGAGCACGTAGCCGATGCGGCTGGGCACGCCCTTGAAGAACCAGATGTGGCTGACGGGCGCGGCCAGGTCGATGTGACCCATGCGCTCACGGCGGACCTTGGCGCGCGTCACCTCGACGCCGCAGCGCTCGCAGATGATGCCCTTGTAGCGCACGCGCTTGTACTTGCCGCAGTAGCACTCCCAGTCCTTGGTCGGACCGAAGATCTTCTCGCAGAAGAGCCCGTCCTTCTCCGGCTTCAGGGTGCGGTAGTTGATGGTCTCGGGCTTGGTCACCTCACCCGAGGACCACTGACGGATCTGGCGGGGACTCGCCAGCCCGATGCGGATGGACTCGAAGTTGTTGATGTCGATCACGCGTTAATCGCCTTTCGGATGTGACGCCGGACGGAGGAATCGGACGGGTCGCCTCCGTGCCCGGGCGGGCACGGAGGCCCCGTCGTCAGTCCCCGTCCTCGTCTGCCTCGCCGGCCCCGGCGGCCACCGGAGCCTCCTCGCCCTCACTCGCCTGCGGCTCGGCGCCGTCGACGGCCTCCTCGCCGCGACCGACTCCCAGCCCTCCGGAGAGGTCGATGCCGAGCTCCTCCGCGGCGCGGATGAGGTCGTCGTCGTCCTCGTGCCGGATGTCGCCGCCCGTGTCGCCCTCGATCTTCACGTCCAGGCCGAGGCTCTGCATCTCCTTGACCAGCACCTTGAAGCTCTCCGGGATCGACGGCTCCTGGATGTTCTCGCCCTTGACGATGGCCTCGTACGCCTTGACGCGCCCGACGGTGTCATCGCTCTTGATGGTGAGCATCTCCTGGAGGGTGTACGCCGCTCCGTATGCCTCGAGCGCCCACACCTCCATCTCGCCGAAGCGCTGGCCGCCGAACTGCGCCTTACCGCCCAGCGGCTGCTGGGTGACGAGCGAGTACGGGCCGGTGGAACGCGCGTGGATCTTGTCGTCCACCAGGTGCAGCAGCTTCAGCATGTACATGTAGCCGACCGTGACCTTGCCGTCGTACGGCTCGCCCGTGCGCCCGTTGAAGAGCTGGAGCTTGCCGGAGCAACGACGACCCTGACGGTCGCCCGAGTCGATGCTGAAGTTGATCGGGGTGTCGTGGCTGGCCTGCCAGTCGATCAGCGCCTGGTCCACGTCACCGGGACTCGCGCCGTCGAAGACCGGCGTCGCGACGAACGTCCGCTCGAGGGCCTCGTTCTCCGCCTCCGGCTCGCCGCCCGGGAACCACCCCTTGTTGGCGACCCACCCGAGGTGCGTCTCCATGATCTGACCGATGTTCATCCGGCTGGGCACGCCCAGCGGGTTGAGGATCATGTCGATCGGGGTGCCGTCCTCGAGGAACGGCATGTCCTCCTCGGGGACGATCTTCGAGATGACGCCCTTGTTGCCGTGGCGCCCGGCGAGCTTGTCGCCCTCGGCGATCTTGCGCCGCTTGGCGACGAAGACGCGCACGAGCTGGTTGACGCCCGGCGACAGGTCGTCGCCGTTCTCACGGTCGAAGACCTTGACGTCGATGACCTTGCCGCCCTCGCCGTGCGGGACCTTGAGGGAGGTGTCGCGGACCTCTCCGGCCTTCTCCTTGAAGATGGCGCGGATCAGCTTCTCCTCGGCCGTCAGCTCGGTCTCGCCCTTCGGGGTGACCTTGCCGACGAGCAAGTCGCCGGACCGGACCTCGGCGCCGATGCGCACGATGCCCCGCTCGTCCAGGTCGCGGAGCGACTCCTCGGAGCGGTTGGGGATGTCACGGGTGATCTCCTCGGCGCCCAGCTTGGTGGAGCGGGCGTCGATCTCGTACTCCTCGATGTGGATCGACGAGAGCACGTCGTCCTTGACGAGGCGCTCCGAGATGATGATGGCGTCCTCGTAGTTGTAGCCCTCCCAGCTCATGAAGGCGACGAGGACGTTCTTGCCGAGGGCCAGCTCGCCCTGGCTGGTGGAGCTGCCGTCGGCCAGGACGTCGCCCTCCGACACGCGGTCGCCCACCTTCACGATCGGCTTCTGGTGGATCATCGTGCCCTGGTTGGAGCGCGTGAACTTCTCGAAGCCGGCGGAGTGGTGCTCGCCGGTGCCGTCCTCGATGATGACGTGGTCGGCGTCGACCGACGCCACGACCCCGTCGACCTTGCTGACGACGACGTCACCGGTGTCGATGGCGGCGCGGCGCTCCATGCCGGAGCCCACGCGCGGGGCCTCGGTGATGCTTAGCGGCACGGCCTGACGCTGCATGTTGGCGCCCATGAGGGCACGGTTGGCGTCGTCGTGCTCGAGGAACGGGATGAGCGCGGTCGCCACGGAGACCATCTGCTCCGGGGACACGTCCATGTAGTCCACCTCGGACGGCTCGGCCATGATCGGCTGACCGCCCTTGCGGCAGAGGACGTTGCCGACGAGACGGCCCTTCGGGTCCACCTCGGCGTTGGCCTGCGCGATGACCTTGAGCTCCTCCTGGGTGGCGTCGAGCCGGACGACCTCGTCCGTGACGACCCCCTTCTTGACGACCCGGTACGGGGTCTGGATGAAGCCGTACTCGTTGATGGTCGCGTAGCTGGAGAGCGACCCGATCAGGCCGATGTTGGGGCCTTCCGGGGTCTCGATCGGGCACATGCGCCCGTAGTGGGTGGTGTGGACGTCGCGCACCTCGATGGGGGCGCGCTCGCGGGTGAGCCCCCCGGCGCCGAGCGCGTTGAGGCGGCGGCGGTGGGTGAGGCCCGACAGCGAGTTCGTCTGGTCCATGAACTGCGAGAGCTGCGAGGAGCCGAAGAACTCCTTGAGCGCCGCGACCACGGGACGGATGTTGATGATCGTCTGCGGCGTGATCGTGTCCGGGTCCTCGGTGCTCATCCGCTCGCGCACGACGCGCTCCATGCGGTAGAGACCGACGCGGAACGCCTCCTGGATGAGCTCGCCGACCGTACGCAGACGGCGGTTGCCGAAGTGCTCGTACTCGTCGAGGTCGTGGACGAGGTCGTCACGGGGGATCAGCACCGCATCCGCCGCGAAGTCCTTGCTGTCCTCGGGGACGCCGTGCTTGAGCGGCAGGTCGACGAGTTCCCGGATGAGACGCACGAGGTCGTCGTCCATGCCGGACACGCCGCCGGTGAACCGCGGGTTGGTGAGCGTCCGCACCGAGGTCGGGAGGTCCGAGCCCAGGCGCGCGTTCAGCTTGTAGCGGCCGACCTTCGTGAGGTCGTAGCGCTTGGGGTCGTAGAAGAGCGAGCGCACGAGCGACCGCGACGTGTCGATCGTCGGGGGTTCGCCGGGCCGCTGCTTCTTGAAGACCTCGATGAGCGCCTGCTGCATGGTCTCGCCGGCACGCTGCTCGAGCTTCTTCTCCAGCTTCTCGATCTCGGTGGCGAGGCGGGCGCGCTCGTCGGCGTGCGACGCGAGCATCTGCTCGTGGAGCGCCTGCATCTCCTTGGTGACGGCCTCGATCTGCGCGAGGCTCTTCTTGTCGCCCTGGGCGGGCTCGCCCTCGATGGGGTCCTTCTCGAGGGTGGCCTCGATGAAGGGGTTCACGCGCTTCGGGTCGAGCGGGTGCGGGAACAGGTTCAGGATGTCGTCACGGGTGTAGCCGATGGCGAACAGGAGCGTCGTGACCGGCAGCTTGCGCTTGCGGTCGATGCGGACGTTGACGAGTCCCTTCTTGTCGACCTCGAGCTCCAGCCACGATCCGCGCGCGGGCATCAGGTTGGCCACGAAGACCTGCTTCTCGCGGTCCTTGGGCTCCATGACGTACGCACCCGGCGAACGGACAAGCTGCGTCACGATGACGCGCTCGGTGCCGTTGATGATGAAGGTGCCGCGATCGGTCATGAGCGGGAGGTCACCCATGAAGACCTTCTGGCGGCGGATCTCGCCGGTCTCCTGGTTGATGAAGCTGACCTCCATCGTGAGGGGGGCCGCGTAGGTGAGGTCCTTCTCGCGGCACTCCTTGATGGGGTTGTTGGGCTGGATGTAGTCCAGCGGCTCCCCGGACTGCCACCCGCCGATGGTGTAAACACCGAAATCGACGGCGAGGGTGCCGGTGAAGTCCATGATCGGCGTGATGTCGTCGATCGTCTCCCGAAGGCCCTCGTTCAGAAACCACTCAAACGATTTGCGCTGGATGTCGATGAGATGTGGGACATCCAGGACCTTGTCCAGACGCGAAAAGGAGCGGCGAACGCGGGCAGGACTCTTTGTGCTCAAGTCTTTAACCTCCTGACTGAGCTTTTCGTATACGGGCGAAGAAGGGGCGGCGGCTCAAAGCGCAACGGGAAACGTTACCACATCCGCCATCCTCCTCGCACGGATGCCGCCGGACGGTGCATAATTCCACGCGATGGCCGAACGCCTCCCGTCTCCCACCGGCGATCCGGATCCGGATCTCACGTGGACCGAGCAGATCGTCCCGATCACACGGGTGGCGTACGACGTATGGCGTCAGCCCGGCGAGCGTCGGCGCATGCGCGCGTACGGATTCCGCCCGTCCGCCCACAAGGAGGGCGTGCTCAAGCGGGAGTGGCACCAGATCACGGTCCGCGTGGGCCCCAACCGCATCCGCGCGACCCACGGCGAACTCGGTGAGCTGATCTTCCGCAACGAGGACAGCGCATTGCTGTTCAACGGCAAGCCGTTCGACGACAGCCCCGCCGCCCTGGAGATCGCGAACCTCCTGGTGTCGCTGATCAACGACTACGAGCGCTGGGTCGAGGTCCGCGAGGGACGCGCCAGCAGGCTTCGCCGCACCCGCTCGGTGACCTCCGATCCGCGTCCGATCAACGCGATCGCCGAGACCCGGCGGCTGCAGCGCCTTCTGGGCACGGCCTGGGGCCGCCCGCCCACACGCCGCCGGTAAACAGGGTCATAGGTGGCCGGGTACGGGGTTACGCGCACCTGCCGTTGACCTTGGTAGCGCGCCCTGGGACTGGCAGCCGGGCTATCCGCGCGTCCGCCCCTGCCGACCGCCAGTCCCCGGGCTTCGCGCGGGGCCTCACGTACGGCCGGGATCGCTGAGCGTTGGGTGCGAACAACGCCCACCTGCCGTCAATCGTTCAGGCGCATCCAGGTGGCTGACGGTTCCTCCGTGTACGGCAGGAACCGACTGTGCCCGCAACCCAACGGCCTGCGAAAGATCCTCACGAGAGGCCCGACGCAGGAGGGGACTGGCGGGTGGGCGGGGCGGGGGGGGGGCCCCCCCCCCCCCCCCCCCC
>CALMEC010000143.1 GCA_937862675.1 uncultured Actinomycetes bacterium | reverse complement strand
CCGGGACGAGGAAGAGGAGACGCCCATATCGGGAATATGGGCGCCGACGATGACGACGCCCCACAAGCCGGACGTCACGAACCCGTGACCTGATCCCGGCGAGGGTTGCAGCCGCCAGACCACGAAGAGACTTCCGACGCGAAGGGCGGTGCCCTGCGCCGGGAGCCCTTCGACGGTATGGCGAGCGAAACGCCGCCGGGACGAGGAAGAGGAGACGCCCATATCGGGAATATGGGCGCCGACGATGACGACGCCCCACAAGCCGGACGTCATGAACCCGTGACCTGATCCCGGCGAGGGTTGCAGCCGCCAGACCGCGAAGAGACTTCCGACGCAGGGCACTACACTCGCCCGATGCGGATCTCCACAGCCCTCTCCACGTCCATCGCACTGGTCGCCTCGTCGGCGCTCCTGACCGCCTCCGCGTCCGCGGAGAGCCGCCCGGTGCGCGGCCCCCTGCCGACGGCACCCTCCCTGAAGGACGGCTCGTGGACGGCGCACATCGCCGCTCCCATCGTCGCCCGCGCCCGCGCCGGGGCCGGCGCCCGTATGAAGCTCCCCGGGTACACGCAGTGGACGCTCGCACCCACGGCCTACATGGTCGTCGACGCGAAGGACGTCGGAGCGACCCGCTGGGTGCGCATCCAGCTTCCCAAGCGACCCAACGGCCGCACGGCCTGGGTGCCGGAGGAGCAGGTCATGCTGAAGCGGACCCGCACCTGGATCCGGGTGTCGACGGCACGGCGTCGCGTGGAGGTCTACGTCGCCGGCCAGCGTCGGCGCACGTTCGTCGCCTCCGTCGGAACCGGGGGGACGCCCACGCCCAAGGGCCGGTTCGCGATCTACGACGCCGTGCCCACATCCGGTCCGCTCGGCCCGAAGATCCTCGTGCTGACCGCGCACAGCAACGTCCTCCAGACCTTCATGGGCGGGAACGGCGTCGTCGGCATCCACGGCTGGCCGAGCACGGTCGGACAGGCGGCGTCACACGGATGCGTACGCCTCTCCAAGACCGGCGTCGCGGCGCTCAGCCGGTTCGCGGTACCGGGTACCCCGGTGGAGATCGTCTAGCCGCCTCCGCAGGACGGTGCCGCGTCGCCCCGCGGAGGCCCGCTGAGGAACGGCCGTCCCCCTCCCGGCGCGAACGGAGTGCGAGAGCGCTCCGGGCGGCGCGGCCCACACCTCCGGCTGGGGCCGCACCCGCCACCGCGATGAGGAACGCCTGATCGACCCGTTCGGGGATGGGTCGCCACCGCTGGACGATCGTTCGTCGTCCCGGTCCGAGGGGGTGCCCCAGCCGCTCCGTGCAGCGGCACATACACGGAGACCCGCACGCCATCTGGCATGTTAGGGTCACCTAACCTCATGGGTACCGCGAATCACAGTCGTGTCGACCGGACGAGTCCCGTCGCCGTGGTCACCGGTGCCTCGGGGGGCATCGGACAGGCCGTGGTCACGGCACTCTGCCAGATGGGCGCCTCCGTGCTGGCAACCGACATCGACGGGACCGCCGTCGGTGCCGTCGCCGACCGGCTGAACGGGGAGGGAATGCATGTCCTCGGCGTCGCGGCGGATGTCCGCGACCCGGTCTCCATCGCCGCCGTGGTCGACCGGGCCGAGGACGAACTCGGTCCGCTCACCATCGCGGTCAGCGTGGCCGGGGTCCTCAATCCCGGTTCGGTGGCCGAAACCTCACCGGACAGGTGGCGGGAGACCTTCGCGGTGAACGCCGACGGACCGTTCCATCTCGCGCGCGCCACCGCCGCCGTCATGGCGCCGCGCGGACGGGGATCCATCGTCCTGGTGGCGTCCAATGCGGCCACGGTTCCGCGCATGGGGATGGCCGCGTACGCCGCGTCCAAGGCGGCGGCCATCGCGATGATGCGCTGCCTCGGGCTGGAGGTGGCCCGCGACGGCATCCGCTGCAACATCGTCTCACCGGGATCCACCGACACCGACATGCACGACGCACTCTGGCCGGACGGCAGCGCCGCCCGCCGGTCGGTTGACGGCTCTCCGGAGCACTTCCGGGTCGGCATCCCCCTCGGGCGCATCGCGCAGCCCGCGGACATCGCCGAGGCCGTCGCCTTCCTCGCGTCGGACCGGGCACGCCACATCACCATGCAGAACATCATCGTGGACGGCGGTGCGGCACTTGGCGGTTGAACTGACGAGACGACCGGTCGGGCGCGGACGGCGCACCGATCTCCTCGACGCGTACGCACCGGGTGAGTCCACGCTCATCAGCTCGCCGGGAGGGGCGATCCTCGCGCACGGCGAGGGCGCACGTGTGCCACCGGCCCCGGGACGCGACCAGCTCCAGACGGTGGCCGCGCGTGCGACGGAGACGCTGAGCGACGCGGTCCGTGAGGGGCTGCCGCCCATGGTGGTGGGCGCCCTCCCGTTCCATCCGTCGGGCTCGCCGCATCTCGTGGTCCCACAGCACATCACCACCGACCGCCCCCTGCGCGCATGGCCCGGCGGCCCCGAGGACCGCGTGCTCGACGGCCTCCCCACGCGCCATCCGGTGCCCGCACCACGTGACTACGTCGAGAGCGTGGCGCAGGCGGTGTGGATGATGCGCGCCGGGGACGGCCTGGACAAGGTCGTCCTGGCCCGGGCACTCGAGCTGCGCGGCGTCGAGCCGGACATCCCGACGCTCCTCCGCCGGCTCGCCGCCGCCGACCCCTGGGCGCACGTCTACGCCGTCGACCTCCCGGCATCGTCGGGGGCACCGCGGACGTTCCTGGGTGCGAGCCCCGAGACCCTGCTGCGGCGTGTCGGCGACACCGTGGAGTCCCTGCCCCTCGCGGGATCGGCCCGTCGATCTCCGGACCCGGTGGAGGACGCCCGCCGCGGCGCGGAGCTGCTCTGCTCGGTGAAAGACCGCGACGAGCATGCCGTGGTGATCCACGACATCGCCGACAACCTCGCCCCGCTCTGCTCGGCGCTCGAGGTCCCTGACGGACCGGAGCTCATTCGGACCCGTGCCATGTGGCACCTCGCCACGCGCATCCGGGGGCGCCTGGCCGACCGTGCGATCACGTCGCTGGATCTGGCGGCCGCCCTGCACCCCACCCCGGCCGTCTGCGGACGCCCGCGCGACCGGGCCCGAGACGCGATCGGCGAGCTGGAGCCCCTCGACCGCGGCTACTACGCCGGGGCGGTGGGCTGGCAGGACATCGCCGGTGACGGCGAGTGGATCGTCGCGATCCGCTGCGGCGAGGTCGAGGGCGACACCGTCCGCCTGTGGGCCGGTGCCGGTCTGGTGGAGGCGTCCGACCCGGAGGGCGAACTGGCGGAGACCACCGCCAAGTTCGGGACCCTGCTGTCGGCCATCGGCCTCGAGACGGGTCGGTGACCGGCTCCCCCACGGCAGTCGTCCCCTCCCCCTGGCCGCCGCACGTCGTCGCCGCGCACCGGGCGGCGGAGTTGTGGACGGGAGAGGACTTCGGCACGTTCCTCCGCGATCGCGCGGAACGATTCGCCGACCGGATCGCCGTGATCGACGGCCCGGGCGGACGCCTCACCTATGCCGACGTGGATGCGCACGCCGACCGGATCGCCGCCCACCTCGCCGCCACGGGCGTGAAACCGGGGCAGCGCGTCCTCATCCAGGTGCCGAACGTGCTCGGATACGTCCCGTCGATCTTCGGCGTCTGGCGCGCGGGTGCCCTGCCGGTGTTCACGCTGCCCGCGCACCGGCGCACCGAACTGGAGGGCATCGCGCGCCGCTCCGGGGCCGTCGCCATGATCACCGTGGAGCGGCACACCGGATTCGCACACGCCGACCTGGCTCAGGAGCTCCAGGACGCCGTCCCCCATCTGGCGGCCGTGCACCTGGCCGAGGACCTTCTGCGGCTCCCGCCGCTCGCATCGCCGATGAGGACACCGGCGGTCGACTCGACCCACGTCGCCTTCCTCCAGCTCTCCGGAGGCACCACCGGCGACCCCAAGCTGATC